>NZ_JAWLFS010000040.1:0-16358 GCF_041685465.1 Rhodosalinus sp.
CGCGATGCAGCTGACCAACATCGCGCGCGACGTGGGCGAGGACGCGCGCGAGGGGCGGCTCTACCTTCCCCTCGATTGGCTGGAGGACGCCGGCGTCGACCCGGACGCCTTCATCGCCGACGCGGAGCCCACGGCGCCCGTCCGCGCGCTGGTGCGCCGCCTGCTGCGCGAGGCGGACGCGCTCTACGCCCGCTCCGAGGCCGGTGTGAAGCGCCTGCCGCTCCATGCGCGGCCGGGGATCTTCGCGGCGCGCTACATCTACGCGGGCATCAACGGGCGGATCGCGGCGGCGGACCACGACTCGGTGACGCGACGCGCGGTCACCAAGGGGCGGCACAAGGCCGGCTGGCTCGGCCTCGCCATGGTGCGCAGCGCCGCGACGCTCGTGATGCCGGTCTCGCCCCTTCTCTACGCGCGCCCGCTCCCCGAGACGGCCTTCCTCGTCGAGGCGGCAGCGGCCCCGGAGCCCGAGACGGGGGACTGGTCGGACCGGCTTTACGCCACACTGGCGCGCGCCAAGGCGCACGAGATCGACCGCCGGCAGCGGCTCCCCGGCGGGATGCGCCGCGCGGGCTGATCGCCGCAGACGCCCGTGCCACCTTGAACCGCGCGCCGCGGCAGTCTAGCTCAGTGCCATGGACTGGGTGATCTTCGCGATCCTGCTCGCCGCCTGTTTCGGTGCGGGCTCGACGGGTGGGCTTTTCTCGCCCGGCCCGTGGTATCGCGACCTGTCGAAGCCGGTCTGGACCCCGCCCGACTGGCTCTTCCCGGTCGCCTGGGTGATCATCTACATCTTCATGGCCGCCGCCGGGGCGCTCGCCGCCGGGCAGCCGGGGGCGGAGCTCGCGCTCGCGCTCTGGGCGCTTCAGATCGCGCTCAACGGGCTCTGGACGCCGGTGTTCTTCGGGCTGAAGCGGATCAAGCTCGGCATGGGCGTGCTCGCCGCGCTCTGGCTTTCCGTCGCGGCGACGCTCTGGGCGCTCTGGCAGGTCGACTGGCGCGCGGGCGCGCTCTTCGTGCCCTATCTCTCCTGGGTCTCGCTCGCCGGCGCGCTCAACCTCTCCGTCTGGCTCCGCAACCCCGAGGTCGCCGCGAACCCGCCGCCCATGCCGCGTTGAACGGCGGCGTACGCCACGCGAGGTCCGGAGGCGCCCCGGTCATCGTCACCGGGACGAGACACGACACGCGCCACCAGCCGTCGCGCCGGGAGGCCACACCCTGTCCCGCGGGTCACGCAGGCAAGCAAAACTGAAACGCCGGGTCCGCGCTTGGGGGACCGCGACTGCGGCACGGCGCTGACCGCCGCAGTTGCTCGTCAGCGCCCCCTCGCGCCTCGCATCCTGCGCGCGAGGCCCCCATGCCACCATGCAACACCAGTCACCGCCGACGACAGCGTGACACAGGCCAAGCGCGCCAGCATCCGCACCCTGGGCGCGCCGCCCGACCCGTACTTCGCCCCCCGCGAGCAGAGCACCGACCCGCAAGAACGCGGACTTTCCACACAGACCCGAACGCGGGACTGTCACCCGGACGAAATCCACGATTTTCCATCGAATGTGGTGCCGGTGAAGGGACTCGAACCCCTGACCCCATCATTACGAATGACGTGCTCTACCACCTGAGCTACACCGGCGCCGTGGGACGGGCGTTTAGCACCCCTCCTGGCGGTGCGAAAGCCCCTTTTCGCGGGTTCCCGGATCAGGTCGCGCGCTCCGGCTCGTCCCTGCTGTCGACCGTCTCCGCCTCCGGCGTTTCCGCGTCGTCCGCCCCCTCGCGGCCGGCGTCGGACCGCGCCGCGGCGCCCCCTGCCAGAACCAGCGGCAGCATGCTCGTGCCTGCGGGGACCGCGACGGCCTGCTCCGGCGGGCGGGTCCAGGCGAGCGTGTCGAAGGCCCCGCAGCTTTCGCAGACCGGCGCCCACTCGGCGTGGATGGCGTTGCAGTTGCCGCAGACCCACTGCGGCCCGCGCGGTGCCGTCACCGCCTTGGCGAGCCAGCCCTGCACCACGGCGTCCGATGCGCCCTCGCCCCGCTCGATGGCGGCCATGGTGGTCAGAACCCGCACGTCCGGGTCCGTCTCGACGAGGTCGCCGAGCGCGCGGCGCGCGGCCGGGAAATCCTCCGCGGCGATGTAGAGCTCGGCCAGCAGAAGCTTCGACTCCCGGTGCTCCGGCTTCGCCTTGACCAGCGTCTGGAAGCGCTTCACGCGCGCCTCGGGCGACTCGTCCGGCTCGATCTCGGCGAAGGCCGCGGCAAGGTCGGGATGCGGCTGCACGGCCCATGCCTTCATCAGGATGCGCGCGGCGTTGCGGCCCTTGCCCTGCGCGATGTAGCCACGCGCGGCCATGACGGCCGCCGGGATCAGGTCGGGCGACAGGCGGTTCGCCTCGATCGCGGCCTCGCGCGCCTTGATGTCGTTGCCCTCGTCCACGACGTCCTTCGCCTGCGACAGCGCCAGCACCGCGTCGCGGCGCTTGTGGACGTCGCGCGGCAGGGTGCCGTGCTTGAGCTTCGCCGCGAGCGTCTTGCGCGCGCCGGACCAGTCGTGCGCACCCGCCTGCAGGCGCAGGAGCAGGTCCTGCGTCTCCTCGTGGCGCGGCTTCAGCGCGAAGGCACGTTTCGCGAGCTGGAGCGCGGTGTCGGTGTCGCCCGCGGCGAGCTTCTGCTTCATCAGCCCGCGCACGCCCACGAAGCGTGTGCGGTCGTCCTCCACCAGCTTGCGGTAGATCTCCTGCGCGGTGCGGTCGTCCCCCGCGGCCTCGGCCGCCTGCGCGGTGATCAGGTTGGCGAGCTCGGGACGGTCGAGGTGCTTGGCGGCCTTGCGCGCCTCCACCATGGCCGCGCGCCCCTCGCCGGCGGCGAGCGCGTTGAGCGCCGCGGTGAGCTCCGTCAGGCCCTTGCGCGAGCGGTTGCGGTCGAAATGTCGGCTGAGCGCCGTCTCGTCGCCGTTGATGAAGCGCAGCGTCGCCACGAGGAGCGAGGCGAGCTTCAGGATCAGCCAGAGCGCGACGAGGAGCACCAGAAGCGCGATCGCCGATTCCAGCGCGCCGAGCGTGAACTCGGTCTGCGCGACGACGATGCGCACACCGCCCTCGGCCTCCATCAGCCAGAGCCCGCCGTAGGCGGCCGCGGCGACGATTGCGACGAAGAACAGGATCTTGAGCAGGGACCAGAGCATGACGGGGCGTCCTATTCTTCGTTGAGTGTCTCTGCGAGGGTCTCGGCGGCCTCGACCGCCGCGTTCCGGGTGCGCGCGGCCTCGGTCCAGTCGGCCAACTCGGCCTGCGCGGGCTCGGGAAGCGCCCCGATCTCTTCGAGCGCTCGGTCGAGCTCTCCGGCGTCGAGCGCCGCCTCGGCGCGGGAGAGGGTCGCGTCGGCATCCGCGCCCTCACGCGGGGCCACGGAGCGCGCGCCCAGCCGCTCGCGCAGGAAGGCGCCGACGCGGTCGGCCGGATCGTCGGGCGGGGCTTCGGCCTCGCGCGCGGCGGCGAGGGCCGCGCGCGCGGCGGGCGCGAAGCTGTCCTCGAGTTCGGAACGCGTCGCGACGCCGTCGGCGGCCGGGGCGGCGAGCGCGTCGGGCAGCGGCTGTTCGAGCGTGTCGTCCAGATCGCCGAGCGCCGCGGCATAGGGGACACCCGTGTCCAGCGCGGCGGTCACGCGCGAGAGCGCGGCCAGCGCGCCGGCCCGCCGCGCGGAGTCCTGCGCCTCCGCCTCGCGGGCGAGCACGTCGTCGGCGATCGAGGAGATCTCGGCGCGCTGCTCGGAGACCTGATCCATCAGCGCCTGAAGCTCGCGCTCGTAGGCGGCGATCGCCTCTTCCGACAGCGCACCCTCCATCGGCTGCTTCTCGAGCTCGGTGAGGCGGTCGTCGACCTCCGCGAAGCGGTCGTCAGTCGAGGCCGCGAGATCGTCCACACGCGCCGTCAGGTCGGAGAGGCCGGTGTCGAGCGCGTCGAGGCGGGTCTCGATCGGGGCAAGGTCGGGCTGTGCCGCCGCGATCTCGGCGCGCAGCGCCTCGATCTCCTCGTCCTGGGCATCGAGCGCGGCGCGCGTCTCGGCCCGGAAATCGGGCGTGTCGACGCCGGGAAAGGGCCAGCCCTCCGGCACGACGTAGCGCGCGGCGGCGAAGCCCACGACGGCGGCGAGCACCCCGCCGATCAGCGCGGGGATGACGCCGCCACGCTTGACGACAACCTCGCGCGGCGCCGGGTCGGCGCGGCTTTCGCGCGCGCCGGCACTGTCGGCGGTCGCGCCGCCGGCCGTACTCGCTGCGCCGGCGCCCGCCGCGGCGGCCCAGGGCGCAGGCGGGACCGGCGTCCCGGCATCGGCCTCGGGCGCGCTGGCGTCCCGGTCCGGGACGTCGGCATCGGTGGGCGCGCGGTCGTCGTCGCCACCCTCCGACGGGGCATCTGCGTCGGTTCGGGCCGTGTCGCCCTCGACGTCGGCGTGGTCGTCCGGGGTATCGTCGGCCCCGGTCGCGCCGGTCTCCGGCGCGGTCCCGTCTGACGACGCGGCAATCCGGCTTTCGACATCGCCGGCCGTGTCCGCCTCCCCCGTCGCGGGGTCGGCCGGCTCGACCGCCGGGCTCTCCTCCTCGGCAGGCGTCGGCGCGTCGGGCGTCGCCTCGACAGTCGCCGCACCGGCGGGCGTCATGTCATCAGGGGCGGGCGGCACGGTGGCATCCGCGGCCTCCGCGGGGCCCGGCTCGGCCTCCGCAGCGGATGCGCCGCCTGCATCGGTCACGTCGGGGCGAAGGCTCGCCTCGGGCTGCGCGTCCGGGCTGGCGGCGCCGGTGGCGGCCTCCCCGTCCTCGGCGGCATCGGGGCCGTCGTCCGGGGACTGCGTGCCTGGTTCCGCCGGATCGGAATCGCCATCGCCGGATGTCCGGCGCCTGTTCTTCTTCGCCACCGCGTCGTCCCTCTCGATTCCCTGACGGCCGCAACACCGCCGCATGGCAGCTTACCCGCCGGGTTCCGGTCCCTCAAGCCGTGCCGCGAGATCGAGCAGCGACACCACCGCGCGCAACATCGCGGGCGCGTCCGGCCGCTCGGCCACCATCAGCCGCGCCGATGGCAGATGGGCCACCTCGCGCGCGACCGGCGCGCTCATCGCCGCGAGAAGAAGCGGCGCACGGCCCCGATGCTGCGCCGCGAACTGCCCCGCCGTGCGCGGCGAGAAGAGCGGCACCACCACCGGCGCGCCGCCGTCGAGCGCCTGCGCCGCCGCGTCGGTGAGCGGCAACAGGATCTGGCGGTAGAGCACCGCCTCCTCGGCATCGAGCCCGGCGGCGCGCAGCTTCTGCGCCACCTCCCCGCGGGCATGCTCCCCGTGCACGTGCAGCAGGCGCCCACCCGGCCGCGCGCGCGTCAGCGTCTCGACCAGCGCACGCGCATCGCCGCCCGCCGCCCGGGGCGCAAGCCCGGCACGGCGCGCGGCTTCCGCCGTGGCCTCTCCCACCGCCCAGGCGGGACGGTCGCGCGGCCCACCGGCCGCGACATAGGCCCGCACCCCGTTGGCGGAGGTGAAGACGAGCGCCGCAACCCCCGTCATGTCGGGCAGTCGCCCGGCATAGTCGACCCGGATCAGGGGGGCCGTCAGCACGCGCGGCATGCGCGCGTCCATGACGCCGCGGAGCTGAGCCGCGAAGCGATCCGAGGCTTCGACCGGTCGGGTGAGCAGGAGCGTCGGGGTCTGGTCCATCGGGCGGGATTGTGGGGCCGCGGCGCGGGTGGTAGCAAGGGCCTTTCCCGGCAGGCGCGCGAACGATGGGCGACAGGCTGACGATACTCGGGCTGGAAAGCAGCTGCGACGACACCGCCGCGGCCGTGGTCCGCCAGGCCGCCGACAGGGCCGACATCCTGTCCTCCGTGGTGCTGGGCCAAGGCGATCTGCACGCGGCCTTCGGCGGCGTCGTCCCGGAGATCGCCGCCCGCGCCCATGCCGAGAAGCTCGACCTCGCCGTGCGCCGCACGCTGGGGGAGGCGGGGCTCGCGCTCGCCGACATGGACGCGGTCGCGGTCACCGCCGGCCCGGGGCTGATCGGCGGCGTGCTCGCCGGCGTGATGCTCGCCAAGGGGCTCGCGGCGGGCGCCGGGCTGCCGCTCGTCGGCGTGAACCATCTCGCCGCGCATGCGCTGACGCCGCGGCTGACGAATGCCCTCGCCTATCCCTACCTGATGCTTCTCGTCTCCGGCGGGCACTGCCAGCTTCTGGAGGTGCGCGGGCCGGAGGCGTTCACCCGCCTCGGCGGCACCATCGACGACGCGCCGGGGGAGGCCTTCGACAAGGTCGCGCGCCTCTTGGGCCTGCCGCAGCCCGGCGGCCCGGCGGTGGAGCGCGAGGCCGCGGCGGGCGATGCCGCGCGCTTTCCGCTGCCCCGCCCGCTCCTCGACAAGCCGGACTGTGCGATGTCCTTTTCGGGGCTGAAAACCGCCGTGCTGCGCCAGCGCGACCGCCTCGTCGCCGCGCAAGGCGGGCTGACGCGGGCCGATCGCGCCGACCTCTGCGCAGGGTTTCAGGCGGCGGTGGCCGACGTTCTGGCCGAAAAGACCCGCCGCGCGCTGGCGACAGGCCGGATGCCCGCGCTCGCCGTCGCCGGGGGAGTCGCGGCGAACGCCGCGATCCGTGCGGCCCTGGAGCGGATCGCGGCCGAGGCCGGGGCCGGCTACGTCGCGCCGCCGCTCCGGCTCTGCACCGACAACGCGGCGATCGTGGCCTACGCCGGGGCGGAGCTTTTCCGCGCGGGCCGGCGCGACGGGCCGGAGCTCGCGGCGCGGCCCCGCTGGCCGCTCGACGCGCGCAGCCCCGCGCTCATCGGCGGGGGCCGGAAAGGGGCGAAGGCATGAGCGTCGGCGTCCTCGGCGCGGGGGCCTTCGGCACGGCGCTCGCCATCGTGCTCGCCGGGGCGGGCCGGCCGGTCACGCTCTGGGCGCGCGAGGGGGCGGCGGCGATGCAGACCGCGCGCGAGAACGCCCGCCGCCTGCCGGGTCCTCCCTTCCCCGAGGCGCTGACGGCGACCGGCGACCTGGCCGAAGCCGCGGCAGCGGAGACGCTGCTGCTTGCCGTGCCGATGCAGCGCCTGCGCGCGCTCGCCGAGGGGAACGCGGCACGGCTCGGCGACCGCCCGCTCGTCGCCTGCTGCAAGGGCGTGGAGCTCGGCACGACGCTGGGGCCGGCCGGCGTGCTGGCCGAGGTGCTGCCTGACGCACCTCGCGCGGTTCTGACCGGCCCCTCCTTCGCCGCCGACATCGCGGCGGGACTGCCCACGGCGCTGACGCTCGCCTGCGCCGACGCGGACCTCGGCGCGCGGCTGCAGGCGCAGCTTTCCACGCCGACGCTGCGGCTCTACCGTACCGAGGACGTGACCGGCGCGGAACTGGGCGGCGGGCTGAAGAACGTGATCGCCATCGCCTGCGGCGCCGCCATGGGCGCAGGACTGGGCGAGAGCGCGCGGGCGGCGCTGATGACCCGCGGCTTCGCCGAGATGAACCGCATGGCGCAGGCGCTCGGCGCGGAGCCCACGACGCTCGCCGGGCTTTCCGGCTTCGGCGACCTCGTGCTGACCTGCACCTCGGAAGGGTCGCGCAACTATCGCTTCGGCCTCGCCCTCGGGCGCGGCACGGAGGCCGCCGCCGAGACGGTGGAGGGTGCGCCGACGGCCCGCGCGGTGGCCGAGCGCGCCCGGCGGCTCGGGGTGGAGATGCCGATCACCGAGGCGGTCGTCGCGGTGCTCGACGGGCGCATGGCGCTCCGGGCCGCGATGGACGCGCTCCTCGCGCGGCCGCTCAGGGAGGAATGAAGGAGGCGGCGATGCGCTACTGGCTGTTCAAGTCCGAGCCCGAGACATGGTCCTGGCAGGATCAGGTGGCCCGGGGCGAGGCGGGCGAGGAATGGGACGGCGTGCGCAACTATCAGGCGCGCAACATGATGCGGGAGATGGCGTTGGGCGACCGCGGCTTCTTCTATCATTCGCAGAAAGAGAAAGCGGTCGTCGGCATCGTGGAGGTGATCGCCGAGGCGCACCCCGACAGCACCACGGAGGATCCCCGGTGGGAATGCGTCGACGTGAAGGCGGTGCGCCCCGTCGTGCGGCCCGTGACGCTTGCCGAGATCAAGGCGGAGCCGCGGCTTTCCGAAATGGCCCTCGTGAGGCGCGCCCGCCTCTCGGTGCAGCCGGTCACGGAAGAGGAATGGCGCCTCGTCTGCGCGATGGGCGACACCGCGCCCTGAGCCACCGGGCAGCGGAGGGCCCGGCACGGCCGGGACCCTCCGTCACCCCCGGCGCTCCCACGCACCGACGGAAACCGTTGGACGTCACCGGCCATCCTGGCCTTGGCGAGCAGGGTACCGCAGCCCGCGGCGGCGCGCCAAACACGGAATGCAGCGCATTTGCCTCAAAGGGCGCTGACGATGCGTGGCTGCAAGACCGCCATCGGGAAGGTGACGCCCATAGGCCGATCACGACCTTTCAGGGCTTTCCCAACCGAATGCTGACCATGTCGGCACATCGCGATGCCGGGGGCAGAAGCCATCAACCTCACCGATATCGGGAGCGCGTGCGACCTTTCCTGCGACGGTCGTTCGCCACATCGGCGGTTTCCGGGTTCGTCGCTCGCGGCAGGGCCCTCCCACGTCCCGACCCAAGCGCACGGATGGAGACCCGGAAGAACGTCCGGCAGCCTGCCTGACCGCGTTCCTCAGGCGAAGGCGCCATGACAGAACCAGCCCGCCGACATCGCCCCCCCGTGAGCGTAGCAGAGCCAGAGCCGGTCGCCCTCCGCGCAGGTGACGCGCCAGTAGTCGCGCGCGCCGGTGCGCCAGTCGGGATCGTCCAGCCACCACTCGGGCGAGAGGCGCTCCGGCCCCTCGGCCGCCGCCACGGTCAGCACCCGTCCGCGCCAGCGGAAGCGCGCGGGCGGCACGGGATCGTCCGGCGCCGCCACCGGCTCAGGCCGCCACAGGAGGAGCGGGCGCGGCGCCGGCGGCACGGGCCAGTCCGCCCGATGCGGCGCCGACCACGCGGCGGCGAGCACCGTCGCCGTCTTTTCGGGAATGTGGCTGTCGGCCGGATGGCGTCGGGTGATCGCCTCGAGCCCGATGCGCGCGCCGAGCCGCCCGACCAGGTCGTCGACCGCCGCCTCCGGCGCAGGACCGCGCGCCGCGTCCAGATGCCCGGCCGGATCGCGCGGCGTCACCGGCTCGGTCTCCACCGCCTCGAGGCGCAGCCTGTCGATGCCGAAACCCGCATCGATCTCCCCGATCTTCAGCGCGAAGAGCGGGCGCATGCGGTCGGGCGCCGCCGCCGGCCGGGCGAGGCCCACCTCCACCATTTCCGTCGCGTGATCGCTGCGCAGCGCCTCGAGCCGGAGCCGCCGCGCGCCGCGCCCGGCCTCCACGAGCCGCGCGCAGACCCGCTCCATCAGCCGGTCGAGTCCCGCCATGATGTCGGCCTCGCGCCCGATGGGCTCGGGAAACGAGAGCCGCGCGGCATGGGCCCGCGGCGGCGGCGCGGGGGAGACCGGCTCCGGCGCGGCGCCGAGCGCCTGATCCAGCCGCGCGACCAGCCCGGGGCCGAAGCGCCGCGCCAGCGCCGCGCGCGGCTGCCCGGCCAGATCGCCGATGCGGCGCAGGCCGAGGCGCGACAGCTGCTCGGCCACCTCCTGCTCGATTCGGAGCGCGGCGACGGGCAGGTCCGCGAGCGCCGTGCGCGTCTGCCCTGGCGGAGCGATACGCCCGCCCGCACGCAGCGCCGGGCCGGACCCGCGACGGCGCGGCGCGGCCTTCGAGCGGGTGGCGCGCGCTTCCTGCGCGATGGCGTCGCCGCTGCGCGCGGGCGCCGGGCCGCCGCCCCCGTAGCGCGCCAGCGCCCAGGCCGCGCCCGGCGTGTCCGCGATCGCGCAGCGCAGCGTGAGCCCGAAGCCCGCACAATCCTCCGCCAGCCGGTCGACCATCGCGGCCTCGCCACCGAAGAGATGCGCGCAGCCGGTGATGTCGGCCACGAGCCCGTCGGGCGGCGCCTCCGCCACCCAGGGGCTCACCTGTCCCGCCCAGCGCCGGAGCGCCGAGAGAAAGGCCACCTCGACGGCAGGGCTCGCCCGGCGCGTGACCAGGCCGGGACAGACCGCCATCGCGTCGGCGAGCGGCTGGCCGCGGAGGACGCCGGCGGCCTCGGCCGCGGCGGAGAGCGCGACCACCACCTGCCGCTGACCCGCATCCCGGACCACGGCGAGCGACGCATCCGGCCCTGCCGCCCCGAGACGCAGGAGGCGCTCGGCCGCGAGCCGGGGAAACCAGAGCGACAGGATACGACGGGCGGGCATCGGAGGGCAGCACGATGTTCGCTTTTTGTTCGATCTCTCTCTAGATGCCGGCCGGTCCGGAGTCGAGTCGCGCCCGGCGCCTGCGCCGGGCCGGGACGGAGGGGGGCTGTCTGCCCCCCTCTTGGCCTGGCGGCCAATTCACCCCCCGAGAGTATTTGGGCCAAGATGATGGACCTGCATCGCCCCATCATCTTGGTGAAAATACTCCGGGGAGCGCGAGGGGCAGCGCCCCTCGCCACGGGCGAGGACATGCGGCCGCAAGGCCGCGCCGCCGGGCACGGGGACGGGCACCGGTTGCATCGGTCAGCAGATCGCCTAGCCTCGACCCTTGTCCAACCACGGAGGCCACCATGCGCAGACCGGTCGCGCTCGTTCTTTTGTTCGCTGCGGGCGCAGCGCTCGCTCACGAGGGTGTCGAGAACCCCGCGGTGATGGCGCGCATGGAACTGATGAAGGACGTCGGCACGGCGACGGGGACGCTCGGCGAGATGGTGAAGGGCGAGACCCCCTTCGACGCGGCGCGCGCGGCGGAGGCGCGGGCGGCGCTCATCGACGCCGCGGACCGGGTGCCGACGCTGTTCGAGGCGCGGGAGACGGACCCGGAGAGCGAGGCGTTGCCTGCCGTCTGGGAGGACTGGGACGGCTTCGTCGCAAGCGCCATGGAGATGCAGGACGCCGCCCGGGGGCTCGAGACCGGAAGCGCGGAGGCGCTCCGTGCGCGTTTCGGCGACCTCGGGCAGACTTGCCGCGCCTGCCACGAGGACTACCGACTGGACGACTGACTGACGCCTCCGACCGTCGCGGGGCGCGGCCGAGGGGGCGCCCCGCGGATGTGTCGGCATCGCGGGTGGCGGGGAGCTGTCTGCCTGCGCACCCGGGCTGCCGATGGCGCGGCGGCGGCGCGGCCACCGCTGTCCGGTGCGGGGCGGTCCCGAGCCGCCGATCCGCCCAGGCTGCGCTTGACGCCCGGTGGCGCGTTGCAAAGGCGGCGCGCGTGGCGCAGGCTCGCGGGCAAGCAACGCAAGGAGGAGCGCATGCGGACCAAAGCCGCCGTGGCCCTGGAGGCCGGCAAGCCGCTGGAGATCATGGACGTCAACCTCGAGGGGCCGAAGGCCGGCGAGGTCCTGGTCGAGATCAAGGCGACCGGCATCTGCCATACCGACGAATTCACCCGCTCCGGGGCCGATCCCGAGGGGCTCTTTCCGGCGATCCTCGGCCACGAGGGCGCGGGCGTCGTCATGGAGGTGGGCGAGGGCGTGACCAGCGTTAAGCCGGGCGATCACGTCATCCCGCTCTACACGCCGGAGTGCCGCGCCTGCCCCTCCTGCCTCAGCCGCAAGACGAACCTCTGCACCGCGATCCGGTCGACGCAGGGGCAGGGGCTGATGCCCGACGGCACCTCGCGCTTCTCGACGCTCGACGGCGATCCGCTCTTTCACTACATGGGCTGCTCGACCTTCGCCAACCACACGGTCCTGCCCGAGATCGCGGTGGCGAAGATCCGCGAGGACGCGCCCTTCGACAAGGTCTGCTACATCGGCTGCGGCGTGACGACGGGCGTCGGCGCGGTGATCAACACCGCCAAGGTGGAGATCGGCGCCAAGGCCGCGGTCTTCGGTCTCGGCGGCATCGGGCTCAACGTGATCCAGGGCCTGCGCATGGCGGGCGCCGACATGATCATCGGGGTCGACATCAACCCCGAGAAGAAGGCCAAGGCCGAGTATTTCGGCATGACGCATTTCATCAACCCGAACGAGGTCGAGAACGTCGCGCAGGAGATCGTCGAGCTCACGAAGACGAAGGCCGACCGGATCGGCGGCGCGGACTATTCCTTCGACTGCACCGGCAACGTCGAGGTCATGCGCGCCGCGCTGGAATGCACGCACCGCGGCTGGGGCGAATCGGTGATCATCGGCGTCGCGCCCGCGGGGGCCGAGATCTCCACCCGCCCCTTCCAGCTGGTGACGGGCCGCGTCTGGAAGGGCTCGGCCTTCGGGGGCGCGCGCGGGCGCACGGACGTGCCGCAGATCGTCGAGTGGTACATGGACGGCAAGATCGAGATCGACCCGATGATCACGCACACGCTGAGCCTCGACCAGATCAACACCGGCTTCGACCTGATGCACGCGGGCGAATCGATCCGGTCGGTCGTCGTCTACTGAGGCGGTGAGCGGCCCCGTCCACGACACCGCGGCGATGATCGCCGGCATGGCGCCCCTCCTCGCGGAGGGGTGCTACGTCTTTGCCCAGACCGAGACCCCCGCGCTGCTCGCGCAGGCCTTCGCCGTGGTGCGCGAGGACGAGGGGACGACGGCGGTGCTGCCCGTGCAGGTGGCGCGCGGCGCGGGCCTCGCGCCCGGGCCGGAGTGGGCGCGGATCACGCTGACGGTGCACTCGGCGCTCGACGGCGTGGGGCTGACGGCGGCGGTGGCGCAGGCGCTCGCCGGGGCGGAGATCCCCTGCAACGTGGTGGCGGGCGCGCGGCACGATCACCTCTTCGTGCCGGCCGCGCAGGGAGAGGCGGCGCTGGCGCGGCTCCGGGCCCTGTCCGGGGCGGGGCTGGCGGCGCCCCCGGCCCCGGCTCCCGAGGGGCTGACGATCCGCCCCGCCGCGCCTTCGGACGACGACGCGATCTGGGCGGTCCTGAAGCCGGCGGTGGAGGCCGGCGAGAGCTTCGCCGTCGCCCCGGAGGCCGGGCGCGCGGGCGCCTTCGCCTACTTCCGCCCGCCGGGGGCCGAGGTCTTCGTCGCCGAGCGCGCGGGCCGCGTTCTCGGCGCCTACGCGCTCAAGCCCAACCAGGGCGGCGGCGGCGATCACACCGCCAACGCGGCCTATTGCACCGCGCCGGAAGCGCGCGGGCAGGGCGTGGCGCGCGCGATGCTCGCCCAGTCACTGGAGACCGCCCGCGCGCTTGGCTTCACGGCCATGCAGTTCAACTTCGTCGTGGCGACCAACACCCGCGCGATCGAGACCTGGGCGCGCGCGGGCTTCGCCGTGGTGGGCCGGCTGCCCGGCGCCTTCCGGCACCCGACCGCAGGCGCCGTGGACGCGCTGGTGATGCACCGTCGGCTCTGAGCGCATTGTCCCCGCCCGCGCGATGCGCGATGGTGGCCTCCGCAGCACCGGAGGGCCCATGGCCGACGACGACCGCACCAAGCTCCTTGCCGTCCTGATCGACGCGGACAACGTGCCGGCGAAATACGCCCGCGCGATTCTCAAGGAGATCACGAAATACGGCGAGCCGGGGCTGCGGCGGGTCTACGGCGACTGGTCGAACCAGCGGCTCTCGGGCTGGATCCGGACGGCGCAGGAACTCGGCCTCGTCCAGCACCAGCAGACCGCGAACACCAAGGGCAAGAACGCCTCGGACATCGGGCTCGTGATCGACGCGATGGACATCCTGCACGCGGGCCATTTCGACGGCTTCGTGCTGGTCTCGTCCGACAGCGACTTCACGCGCCTCGCCTCGCGCATCCGCGAGCAGGGGCTGACCGTGATCGTCATCGGCGAGGCGAAGGCGCCGGATTCGCTCAAGAACGCCTGCAACCGTTTCGTCGCGATCGAGAACATCTACGAGGACGACAGCAAGCCCGCGCAGGAGAAGGCGGCCGAGAAGCTCACCGGTAACTCGCTGAGCGAGGCACGCACCCTCTTCTTCGACGCGATGGAGAAGCTCGACGCCGAGGACGAGTGGTTCCCCCTCGGCCGGATCGGCCAGCAGATTCAGGCCGATCACCCGGATTTCGACACGCGCACCTACGGCAAGCGCAAGCTCTCGGACCTCGTGGGCGAGCTCAAGGTCTTCGAGACCAAGCGCGGGCCCAACAACCAGCTCCTTGTCCGCCGGGTGGACTAGGCGAGATTTTTCGTACGAAAAATCTCCCGCGGCGTGCACCTAGCCGCGATCCACGCCGGCCCGCGATTTTTCGTACGAAAAATCGCCGCATCCGTAGCGCGCCATGAAGGTCTCCACCGCGCCGTCGATCACGCGCGTCACCTCCGCCTCCGAGAAGTGCCGGTCGATCCCGAAGACCAGCCGCGGCCACAGGTCGGCCTTGCAGAGCTCCGCGAACTGATCGGCAGCGAGATCGAAGTCGTCGATGGCGAGCTCGCCGCGCCCGACCGCGCCACGCAGGTAGTCCTTGATCCGCGCGCGCACGAGCGCCGGACCGCTTTCGTAGAACTCCCGCCCGAGCTCGGGAAAGCGGTCGGCCTCGGCCACGCAGACTCGGAAGACGCGCTGCCCGAACTCCGAGAGCACGAAGTCGAGCATCCGCCGCGCGGCGAAATGCAGCACCTCGCGCGGGGGCGCGGCGAGATCGATGAGATGCGCCGATTCGGCCGCCTGCTGCGCGCATTCGGTGCGCGCCACCTCCATGAACAGAAGCCGCTTGTCGGCGAAGTAGCTGTAGAGGGTGGCCTTGCTGACGCCGGCCGCGCGCGCGATGGCGTCGACGCTCGCCCCCTCGTAACCGTCGGCCATGAAGACCCGGCGCGCGCCCTCGAGCACCTGATCGTACTTGCGGCCTCTCCGGCCCGCGCGGGCGGGTGCGTTCATGGGGACTCCTCCTGCCCGCGACAACATAAACCGTTCGGTTCAGTTCCGGCAAGCGCGCTGCGGGGTTGCCGCCGGCACTGAACCAATTAGTTTGGAACTATTCTAAATCTTGGGGCAGGAGCCATGCGTTTCTTCAGTCAACGCCGCCATTTCGCCGACCTCTCCGAACGCGAGATCCTCGCGCTCGCCATCTCGTCGGAAGAGGACGACGCCCGCATCTACCGCACCTACGCCGACCGCCTGCGCACCGACTACCCCGACACCGCCCATGTGTTCGAGGGCATGGCCGCGGAGGAGGACCAGCACCGCCAGCGCCTGATCGCCCTGCACGAGACGCGCTTCGGCGAGACCATCCCGCTCATCCGCCGCGAGCATGTCGCCGGCTTCTACGCGCGCCGGCCCGTCTGGCTCGTCGAAAACCTCGGGATCGAGCGCATCCGCGCCGAGGCCGAGATGATGGAGCAGGAGGCCGAACACTTCTATCACAAGGCCGCGCAGCGCAGCGCGGATGCCGCGACGCGCAGGCTGCTCGGCGATCTCGCCGCGGCGGAATCGGCGCATCAGACGGTCGCCGACACGCTCGCCGACACGCATCTCGGCGATGAGTCGAAGAGCGCGGAAGACCGCACCGCGCGGCGCCAGTTCGTCCTGACATGGGTGCAGCCGGGCCTCGCCGGGCTGATGGACGGCTCGGTCTCGACCCTCGCGCCGATCTTCGCCACCGCCTTCGCCACGCAGGACACCTGGACAACCTTCCTCGTCGGCCTCGCCGCCTCCGTCGGCGCCGGCATCTCCATGGGCTTCACCGAGGCCGCCTCGGATGACGGCGAACTCTCGGGCCGCGGCTCGCCCTGGAAACGCGGCATCGCCTCGGGCGTGATGACGACGCTCGGCGGG
Source organism: Rhodosalinus sp. (assembly GCF_041685465.1). Lineage (NCBI taxonomy): Bacteria > Pseudomonadati > Pseudomonadota > Alphaproteobacteria > Rhodobacterales > Paracoccaceae > Rhodosalinus > Rhodosalinus sp. Next base: position 15,774 of record NZ_JAWLFS010000040.1, read on the forward strand.
CTCGGACACGCGCTGCCATACCTGATCCCGGAGTTCCGGACCGCCACGGCGCTGGCGGTGCTCGTCGTCTTCGTCGAGCTCTGGGCGATCGCCTGGATCCAGAACCGCTACATGGACACGCCGTTCTTCCGCGCGGCCTTCCAGGTGGTCCTCGGCGGCGCGCTCGTCTTCGCCGCCGGCGTGCTGATCGGAAGCGGCTGAAGCGCGCGTCCTGTGCACGCCCTTGCCCCCGGCGGCGCGGCCTTGCGGCCGCATGTCCTCGCCCGGGCGAGGGGCGCTGCCCCTCGCGCTCCCCGGAGTATTTTCGCCAAGATGATGGAGCTGCGCCCGTCTCTTCTTCTTGGGTCAAATATCCTCGGGGGGTGAATTGGCCGAAGGCCAAGAGGGGGGCAGACAGCCCCCCTCGTCGCACCGCACCCCGCCAGCGCTCAGCCGAGATACGCGCGCAGCGCCGGCGGCGGGTCGGCGAAAAGGCGCTCCGTCGGCTCGGGTGCTTGCGCCCGCCCCTCGGCCACCAGCACGACCGCGTCGGCGATCCGCCGTGCGTCCTCCGGCGCATGGCTCACCATCAGCACCGTCGCGCCC
>NZ_JAWLFS010000041.1:0-16273 GCF_041685465.1 Rhodosalinus sp.
TTTCGATGGCACCGAATGGAAATCCAGCGACCGTCGACACGACGCGGCGCAGAGGCCTGGAAGGGGCGAATGTAAACCGGGTTTATGCAACCGCGGGAGACCGCGCAGCCAATGCGGCCGCTGGAGAGGATCCACGACAAGGGCGTCAACGCTCCGGTTCGACCCATTACCGTTACCGGTCGGGCTCTATCGTCCGCGAGCACTGGCACAACAATATCCACGGCGGGCAACAGTTCAGCCGGCCGATCGGTGGGATTGATCGTGACGGTAATCCCTGGGGCGAACAGCCAACGAACGGGTTTACCGTCTGACATCTTCGTGCGGCGCGGCGGCCTTCGGCCCGGCGGAAGACCCGTTTTCCAGGGCTGCCAAGGCCCATTCATGGCGTCGCGTCGGTTGATACGTGGTTCACCGCGGTCCGGATGATCGACCCGTGAGCGCCGACGCGGTCGCGGGTCGTTTGCCCTGTGGTGGTGCCGTCCTCGTTTGCCGAGGGCAATGCAATCGCCGTCGGCGGCAGTGCGCGCCCCCGCGGCGCCCGTAGTGCAGTGCGGCAATGGGTGACGCAGGCGGTCACGCAGCTTGCTGAAGGCAGGTCAGAAGTTGCTCGCCGTCGTGCCGCCAGGAGCCGCCAACACGCAGCTCGCCCCCGTAGCACCTCGCCCCCGTATCGGTGACGGTCTTGTCCCCTTTTCGTTGTGGAAAGCTGCCACCCGTCCGGGACGGTTCCAAACGACACCCCGGTACCACTGCCGGAGCGGAGCCGTCCCGCCCTTTGAAATCCAATGGTTAAACGCAAGAAAATGGCTGGGGTGGTAGGATTCGAACCTACGGTACACGGTACCAAAAACCGCTGCCTTACCACTTGGCTACACCCCAGCGGTGCGCCGGTGGATAGCGTCACCGCGGCGGCGGTGCAAGCCCTGTCGCGGCGGAAAAATCGCGCCCGGATCGCTTCAGAACCAGATGTCGAGGCGGAGCGCGCCGAGGAGCTGTCCGCTCTCCTGACGCTCGAACTCGGGGCCGAGCCATGCCAGCCCGTAGAAGACCGCGCGGCCCTCGCCCTGCCAGTGCAGCCCGGCGCGGAGGCGCCGGCGCGCGGTCAGATCATGGCCCCGGCTCTCGGGAAGAAAGACGCTCGACCGGACGGCGGCGATATCCGCGCCGAGCAGGAAACTCGTCCCCCGCGCGTCGCGTGTCACCACGCGGTAGCGATGGCCGGTCGAGGCCTCCCGCACCAGAAGCTCTCCGGCGCCGACGGGGCCGAGGGTCAGGTCGGCGCCCGCCCGCAGCAGCGTCTCGGCGCCGAGTCGCGCCTCGATGAAGGGGCGCAGCCGTCCGCGGCCGAGGGCGACCTCACGCCCGATCTCTGCCACCAGGGTCGGGTGCACGCCGTTCGGGATCTGGTCATCGAGCACCCGCTTCGAGGGCACAGGGGACTGCAGCACCTCGTGCAGCGCGCCCTGAAGATCGCCGAGGCCCGTCTGCGGGCCGGTCACGACGAGATCCGCCCCCGCTGCGATCTCGGTCGCGCCGCGGCGGAAGTGGCTGTGCAGCCCCAGCGACAGCGCACCCGCGTAGGGCCGGTCGCCGGGGCGCGGCCGCACGAGGTTGCGGGGCGTCATGATCTCGCCGTGGAACCGAAGCTCCAGCAGCGCGCCGGGCCGCGTCGGCAGGCGGCCGCTCCATGTCGGCCCCCAGACGCGGCTGGAGGCGTAGGCGCCGGTGCGGTCGCGGTCCCTCGTGTCGCCGAACTGATCGTTCACGACGAGCCGTCCGTACCCGAGGCGTTCGCGTTCCGCCGCGACGGGCAGGGCGAGGGCGAGGACGAGAAGGAGCGCCAAGGCGCCGCGGCGCAGGCATCGCATGGGCCGGTCCCTCCCTCCGCTCGGCACCACCATCGGTAGTCCGGCTTGCCCCTTGGACCAAGCGGTTCCTGCGCCGTGGTCGCCCCGCCGTGCCCGACACGCAACGCACGCGCGGCGTGAATCTGGCCCGGTCGCCCCGCTTCGGAGCGACGAGAGGTGCCGGCCCGGAGGGCCGGCGCGCCCCGGGTCCGCGCGCCGGCCACGCCGGCGGACCGCCGCAGGGGACGCGCGCGTCCCGCCGCCCCCGCATCTGCCGTGGCGGGGACGCTGATCCGCGGGAGCGATGCCGGTGGACGCGCTGCTCGCGTCGCGTCGCGATCCGTGCGATGCAGGCTGTGCGACGGAAGGAGCGATGCGCATGCAGGATCGGTTGGCTGAACTGCAGGCGGCGATGGCCGCGGCGGAGACGGAACTCGTGGCGCTGGGGCCCGGCCCGCACATGCAATGGGTGCTCGGGTTTCACCCCATGCCGGACGAGCGCCCCTGCCTCCTGCTGGTCACGCCGGCGGACGCGGGGGTGTTGATACCCGCGCTCAATGCGGCCGAGATGCGCGCAAAGGTCGACCTGCCGATGTGGACATGGGCCGACGCCGACGGGCCGCAGGCGGCGCTCGCCGCGGCCCTCGATGCGCTGGGCGCCCGCGATGCGCGCCGGGTGGCGCTCGACGACGCGATGCGCGCCGATTTCGCGCTGCTCGCCATGCGCGCGTTGCCGGGCGCCGAGCCGCGGCTCGCCGGTGCCCTGATGGGGCCGCTGCGCATGGTCAAGGACGCCGCCGAGCAGGACGGCCTGCGGGCCAATGCGGCGATTGCCGACGCGGCGATGGAGGCGGTCTTCGCCGCCATCGCCCCGGGCGTGACCGAGGCCGAACTCGCCGAGGCGGCGCGCGCCGTCTTCCGGGAGCGGGGGGCGCGACCGCTTTTCACCATCGTCGGCGCGGGGCCGAACGGCGCCTTTCCGCATCACCACACCGGTGCGGCCCGGCTGCGGGAGGGCGACGCGGTGGTGGTCGACATCGGTGCGCGGCAGGGCGCCGTCTCTTCCGACATCACGCGCATGGCCGCGGTGGGTCGGCCGCCGGAGGGATATGCCGAGGTGCATGCCGTCGTGGAGGACGCGGTGCAGGCGGCGCTCGCCGCCGCGCGGCCGGGGGCGCGCGCGGGCGATGTGGACCGCGCCGCGCGCGCGGTGGTCGAGGCGGCAGGCCACGGGCCGCAGTTCCTGCATCGCACCGGGCACGGCATGGGCCTCGAGCCGCACGAACCGCCATGGATCGCGGCCGGATCGGACACGGTGCTCACCCCCGGCATGGTCTTCACCATCGAGCCGGGGATCTACCTCGAAGGGCGTTTCGGAATCCGCCTCGAGGAGGTGGTGATCCTCCGCGAGGACGGCCCGGAGGTGCTCTCGCGCCTGTCCCGCGCGGTCCGCGCCGTCTGACTCAGGGGCGCTGCGGCACGAAGGCCGTGGACTGCGCGCGCCGGCGCTTCTCGGACAGGACCAGCCCGCGCGGGCGCCAGCCGTAGTCGGTGTCCGCCTGCGTGTGCTCCCAGAAGAGGACGCCGCCGCGCCGCCACGGGTCGAGCACGATCCCGTCGAACATCGAGGCCCCGCGCGCCGAGACGATCGCCGTCGAATGCTCGATCCGGAAGGGGTTGTCGGCGTTGGCGATGGCGCGGTGGAGATCGAGCGTCTCGAACCGTTCTTCCGCGAGGCGCGTCTCCATGTCCTCGGCCCAGTGCCAGCAGAGCCCGCGCGGCTTCAGCCCGAGGTTGACCTTCGTGTTGTGCACGAGCGGCGGGTCCTCGATCTCGTAGTCTTCCGCGAGGCGGTAGGTATGGGCGTAGGCGATGCGCGCGGCGCGGGCGGCCTCCTCCGGGTCGACCTCCGGCCCGAGCGCCTCGATCGCCCGCGCGAGGCGCGCGACCTCCGCCGGAGCCCCGGGGGCGGGCGCGCCGTCCGGCGGGACGCCGCAGGCCACCGCGGCGAGCGCGGCGAGCAACGGCAGCAGGCGCAGAAGTCTCCGCATCGGTCCCGGTCCTGGTGGCTTTTCCGGTCTCTAGCCCGTGCCCCGGGGCAAGTCGAGCCGGCACGGGCGCTCAGGCGCGGAAATCCTCCCGCTCGAGCAGCAGGCTCGCCGCGAGGCCGAAGACGAGCCCCCAGAAGGGGGCGCCGATATTGGCGATGGGCAGCCCCGCCACCGTGACCAGGAAGGCGATCATCGCGCCGAGCCCGAAGCGTCCGCCGAAGGACGTCTGAAACGCCGCGAGCAGCGTGCGCAGGAGCGCGAGACCCGCGAGCGTCGCCATGAAGGCGACGGGCGTGGCGAGCAGAAGCTGCGTCACCGCGGGCGCGAAGACGCCGAAGGCGATCGCGAGGAGGCCGAGACAGACCGCCGCGATCCAGTGCCGCTCGACCCGCCCCGAGGAGACGAGGATCGCGTTCGACGGCCCCGTGAGACAGGTCGAGACGCAGCCCAAAGGCCCCGTCACCATGGAGGCCGCGCCGCAGGCCGTGGTAATGGCGTTGACCGGCGGCGCGTGGCCCGCGGTGCGCAGGATCACGATCCCCTGCGCGTTCTGCGCCGCGATCACCGTGACGGCGAGCGGCACGACGAGCTCCGCCGTCGCGGCGAGGCTGAACTCCGGCCGGTAGAGCTGCGGCGCGGCGAGAATCCGGTCGCCGGTGGCGAGCCCGGGCGCCTCGCCCTGCAGGACGAGGACCGCGACACCCGCCACGAGCACCCCGATCATCGGGGGCAGGGCGCGCTGGACCGCAGGCGAGAGGGAGAGCATGACGAAGGTTGCCGTCATCGTGACGACGAGCGCGAAATCCGTGGCGAAGGCCCGGATCCAGTCGAGCCCGAACTCGAGAAAGACGCCGGCCACCATGCCCATGACGATCGGCATCGGCAGCCGCTCCATCGCCGCCTTCACCCAGCCGGTGAGCCCGAGGACGATCAGCAGGAGCCCGCTCAGGAGATAGGCGCCCACCACCTCGCCCAGCGAGACGGTCTCGAGCGCCGCGCCGACGAGCACCGTGCCGGGGATCGTCCAGAAGAAGGCCAGGGGCTGGCGGAAGGCGGCCGACATCGCGATGGTCAGCGCGCCGTTCAGCGCGAAGGCCGCGAAGAGCCAGGACGCGAGGTCGGCCTCCGTCAGCCCGCCGCGCGCCCCGGCGGCCAGGATGATCGCCACCGGCGCCGAGGCCGCGAAGAGAAAGGCGACGATGGCGTTGGCCAGTTCGGTGACCGGCAGGCCCGGCCGGGCGTCGGCGGCTGGGTCAGACATGCGCGCGGCAGGGGACTCGGATCATGGCCGCACTATTCCCGAGGCGATGCCCGAGGGGAAGGGGCCGCGCGCAAGGCGCTTGCAAGCGCCTTGCTCAAGCGGTTTTCAAACCGCTTGCGCCGCGCCCGGCTCAGACGCTCTCGATCCGGAGCGCCACCGGCTCGGTCGCCAGAACGCCGGTCGCCGGCATCGCCGCGAGCGCGGCGTCCAGCGCGTCGCGGGCGCAGGCGTGGGTGACGATCAGCACCGGCGCCGTGTCGGCCGCGTGGCGGTATTGCCGCATCCGGTCGATGGAGATGCCCGCCTCGCCGAGCACGGTGGCGATCTTGGCGAGCGCGCCGGGCCGGTCCATCAACTCCATGCGCAGGTAGTAGGGCGCGGGCGTCACCGACCGCGCCAGCGTCACCTCGCCCAGCGTCCGCGCCGGCACCCCGAAGGTCGAAAGCCGCGTGCCGCGGGCCACGTCGATCACGTCCGCCATGACGGCGCTCGCCGTCGGCCCCTCGCCGGCGCCCGCGCCGCGGAGCACGATCTGGCCCGAGGCGTCGCCTTCCAGGACGCACATGTTCGTCGGTCCCTCCAACTGGCCGAGCGGCGTGTCGGCCGGCACGAGGCACGGCGACATCCGCGCCTCGAGCCCGCGGCCCGTCATCTGCGCGACGCCGAGGAGCTTGATCCGGAAGCCGAGGTCGCGCGCGCGCCCGATGTCGTCGATGGAGACGCGCTCGATCCCTTCGAGCGCGACCTGGTCGAAGGGCACGCGCACGCCGTAGGCGATCGAGGCGAGCAGGGCGAGCTTGTGGCCCGCGTCGATCCCGCCGACGTCGAGCGCCGGGTCGGCCTCGAGGAAGCCGAGCTGGTTCGCCTCGTCGAAGACGGTCCCGTAGTCGAGCCCCGCGCTCTCCATCCGGGTGAGGATGTAGTTGCACGTCCCGTTCATCACGCCGAGCACGCGCTCGATCTCGTTGCCGGCGAGCCCCTCGGTCAGCGCCTTGACCACCGGGATGCCGCCGGCGACCGCCGCCTCGAAACGCAGCACGCGGCCCCGGCTCTCCGCCGCCTCGGCGAGGTCGGGGCCGTGCAGGGCGAGCATCGCCTTGTTCGCGGTCACCACGTCCTTGCCGGCGGCGAGCGCGGCCTCGGTGGCGGCCTTCGCCGGGCCGTCTGCGCCGCCCATCAACTCCACGAGCACATCGACGTCGTCGCGCCGGGCGAGCGCCACCGGGTCGTCCTCCCAGGCGTAATCGTCGAGCCGCACGCCGCGGTCCTTGTCGCGCGTGCGCGCAGAGACCGCCGAGATCGTCACCGGGCGGCCCGCGCGCGCCGCGATCAACTCCGCCTTGCGGCGCACGATCTTGACGACGCCGGCGCCCACCGTGCCGAGCCCGGCGATGCCGAGGCGAAGGGGATCAGCCATGTGCGGGTTCCTCGAGATGCTGCGAATGCGGCGGCTCTAGCCCGATCCGCCGGCCCGTGCAACGCGGGACGCCCGTCAGGTGCCCGGCAGGCACCCGTCAGGCGCCCGTCAGGGGCCGGCGCGCAGCGTCGCCGCCCGCACCCGCAGCGCCGCCGCCCGCGCTGCCAGCTGCGCGGCCTCGCCCGGACCGGCGCGCGGCGGTGCCTCCGGCCCGAGCACCGCCTCGAGCGGCAGGAGCGGCGGATAGGCGCCCGCGCTCTCCGGCACGCCCTCAGGGTCCGGTGCGGCCGTGCAGGCGGCAAGCAGAAGGACGAGGGCAGGGAGGCCACGCATGCGGCGAGCCTGCATCAACGCCGCCGGCGCGTCCAGCGCATGGCTTGATCTGAACGCGCGTTCAGGAAATTCTCGCGCCATGGCGAAACGCCGGGGACACGACGCGGCCGAGACGGACCGCCGGATGCGTGCGGCCGCGTTGCGGCTTTTCGCGCGTCACGGCTATGCCGCCGTCTCCATGCGCCGCATCGCGGCGGAGGTCGGCGTGCAGGCCGGCGCGCTCTACACCCATACGCCGGACAAGCAGACGCTGCTCTTTTCGCTGATGGCCGAGCACCTGCGCGAGCTTCTCGCGGCGGTCGCGGCGCTGCCGCCGGCGCAGACCCCGGACGCGCGTCTCGACCAGTTCGTGGACTTCCACATCCGCTTTCACCGTGCGCGTCCCGACGCGGTCTTCATCGCCTACATGGAGTTGCGCAACCTCTCGCCCGGCAACTTCCGCGTGATCGAGGGGCTGCGCCGCGACTACGAGGCGTGGCCGGAGGCGATCCTGCGCGATGGGCGGGCAGAGGGCGTCTTCGTCGTGCCTGACCCGAAGATCGCGGCGATCGGTCTCATCGCCATGCTCAACGGGATCAACACCTGGTATCGCGACAGCGGCCGCCTGAGCCTCGGGGACGTGGTGGAGATCCACCGCCGGATGGCCCGCGGGATCGTCGGCGCCGGGGCGGCGCCGGCCTGAGCCGCGCGGCGTTTCGGCCCTGTCCGCCGGGGCGTCCGTGATGCGCGCGGCCGCACCGGCCGGCCTCTCGCGCAGCAGGTCGCCATCGGCCTCCGGGCGATGCCCGGACCGATGGCGCGCTCGCCGCTCGATGGGCGCGACTGCGCCATCCTTTCGCCGGTCGTCGTCATCGCCGTTGCAGGGTTCGAGCTTGCAGCCCCGATCCCTCTCCGAAGATCGATCATGGCCGCCAGACCCCCGCGGCGGGGCGCCCGCGCGCGGCCTCTCGTCAGCCCGGCCGGGCTGCGCTAACAGGGCCGGGATCGGGCCGTAGGGAGCGCAGGCATGACGAACGAGACGGACGAGGTCATCCTCGCGCTGCAGCCGGCGCCGGCGCGGCGTGCGATCGGCACGGCGATCGTCGCGGCCTTGGGCGGGCTCCTGCTCTGGCTCGCGGTTGTCGCGCCGCCGGCTTCGCCGCTCTGGCTGGCATTCCTGCTGGGGCTCGGGGCGCTCGCGCTCTGGGCCGCGGTGCGCATCTGGCACGCGACAGGCAACGCGGTGGAGATGACGGAGACGGGCCTGCGCGACTCGGACGGCACGGTGATCGCCGACTTCGACGAGATCGCGGCGATCGACCGGGGGATCTTCGCGTTCAAGCCCTCCAACGGGTTCCTGCTCAAGCTCGCCGCACCGGCGCCGCGGACGTGGCGGCCGGGCCTTTGGTGGCGGACGGGGCGGCGCGTCGGGGTCGGCGGGCTGACGCCGCGAGGCCCGGCGCGGGCGATGGCGGACGCGATTCAGGTCCGCCTCGCCATGCGCGGCGCGCGCTGACGCTCAGTCCTCCCAGACGAGTTGCGGCGCAAAGCGCGGCCGGGTGTAGACGAAGGTGTCGAGCATCGTGTCCCCGAGACCGACGTTCATGAAGGGGGAATAGTCCACGAAGGTCTCGACGAGGATGATCTGTTCCTCGTCCACCATGATCGGGAGGGTGTCCTCCCAGGTTTCGACCAGATCGGCTTCGAGCGGCGCGGTGCCGCCGCGTGCCTGCGACCACCGCAGATCGTAGACCTCGTCATCTTCGTCCCAGCGGATCACGGAGACACGCAGGCCGATGTCCTCCTGCGGCACGCCGCTGAGGGTGCTGAACAGCGTGAGCGTGTTGTCCATGTAGGTGGGCGTGATCGCGTTCGTCTCGCGCGAGAGCATGTCGCCGACGGTGTAGGCCGCCTTCTCGCTGACCGTGCTCTCGCGGAACATGTCGAAGAAGAGAAAAGTCGCGCCGAAGGCCCAGAACAGCATCGGCATCAGGATGACGGCCTCGACCGTGAGGCTCGCCGCGTCGTCGCGGGCGAACCGGGTCAGGCGGCGGAACAGGCGGCGCTGTGCGATCTGTTTCATCACGGTTCCTGAACGAAGGCGGAGGTTGCGACGATGGAGACGTCGCCCGCGCCGTCGGTCTCCAGGTAGTCGATGAACCAGCTCGTCGGCGACAGGGGGCTGACCTTGAGGCAGGCGCGCAGAAGCATCAGCTCGTTGGAGACGCCGGGCGTGAATTCCCGGAGCGGGCGCGCCTCCTCCGAGCGGTCGGTGCAGTCGGCCTCCGTCGGCAATCCGGCCCAGTCGCGCATGTCGGTGGGCCGCATTTCGAGGCGGAGGTTCGCGTCGCAGTCGGGCACCACGATCGCGTTGCCGCAGACCGCGTCCTTGATGTCGTCGTGCTGCGGCGCCGTGCCGGTCCCGAGGCGGATCTCGCGCACGGCGATGTCGAGACCGCGCTCCAGCATGGCGTGGCGCATGGTCAGAAGGCTGAGTTCGAACGAGGCATACATGAAGAGAAAGAGGAACGGGAACCAGATCACGAACTCGACGGTCGGATTGCCGTCCTCGTGCCGGGCGAAGCGGGTGAGCCTTTCCAGGGTGCGGCGGATCATTGGGTCAGCCTGAGCTGGTTGATCTGACGGGCGATCGCGTCGAACGCGTCAGCGATCTCCACGCCATCGACGTTGAAGTAATGCGAGGGCGAGGATGCGCAGTTGGCCATCTCGGTCTGGGCTCCCGAGGGCGCCTCGAAGGCGATGGTGTAGATCGTCACCCCGTTGGCCTTGGCCAGATCGCACTGCGCGTAGAAGCTCTGCACGTTCGTGGAGGCGTTCGTGATATTGGTGCGCGCCGCGTTGTCCTGGTTGAGAAGCTCGACGCTGGCGTTCTCGATGTCGAGCGGGTCGGTCGGGCGCACCTGCGGCGTGATCTGGCCATCGGTCATCAGCACGACGACCTTGCGCCAGCCCTCCGCGTTCCAGTCGGACGGGCGGTCCGCGAAGTCGTCGGGCACCTGGCCGGCCGTGTTGAGATGCTGGAACGCCGGCCGCGTCGCGGGATCGAGCAGGGCGAGCGCCCATTTCATCGCGTAATGCGTCCCGGTGCCGTCGTGCATCCTGATGTCGTTGATAAAGTCGTGCAGCGCCGTCTCGTCGTTCTGGGCGTACTGGATGCGGGTGTCGTCCTCCGGGCACCAGCCCCAGTCCATCACGTTGGCGGCGATCGTCCAGTTCATGAAGTGCGGCACCTGCGGCCGGCCCGTCGGCAGAAGCCCGGCGCTGTCGAAGTCGCCCTCGCGGATCTCGAGGCAGGAGGCGACGTCCGGCATGGCCGCGGCCGCGAAATCGGAATAGGCCAGTTCGAGGTCCGCGCCCGGCCCGCTGTTGAGCGTCGGCCCGGTGTCCGCGGCCGGCCCGTTGGTGTCGTCGGCATAGGCGAAATAGGTGGTCTCCTGTCCGCCGCCGCGGATCGAGGCGCCGCGGGGCACCATGTCGGGCGCGATCGCGCCGCTCTGGCGGGCCACGAAATCGCGGACGAGGGCGAAGTAGTCGTCGAGATCGTTGCCGAGGTGGCCCGGCTCTTCGCCGTCGGGAAAGCCTTCGAGCTTCGCGGCGTAGTCGATCGCGCCGTCGGAATCTCGGTCGTAGTAGAGCACGACGTTCGAGATGTCCTGCGCCCACTCGGGGAAGTAATCCCCGCCGCTTTCGGCGAAGCGCACACCGTCGAGGTAATCGAACATCGCGCGGCCCGGGTTCGTCTGCCCGGCATAGGGCACCACGTTGATCGAGGTCGTGCGCGCCGCGTCGTCGTCGAGAACGGTGGAGACGAAGTCCCGCGCCGCGGGCCTGAGATTCGCCATTCTGCCCTGGAAGCGCATGGAGCCGGAGATGTCGAGCACGAGGGAAATTTCCGTGTTCGGGATCACCTCCTCCGCGGTGCCGGCCGCCGGCGCGGTCAGGCTGTCCACGCCCACGAGCCTGAGCAGCAGCGGATCGCTGGTCGTCGTGGCTTCCGCCCGGACCGTGCGGAAGTTGAGCCCGCTCACCGGTTCGACGACCTGAAGGTCGTCTCCGAAGCCGGCCTTGTCGAAGTAGTCCTGAACAACGGCCTGGGGTTCGAGCGTCTGATCGAGATCGGCCGCCGCGAGGACGGCGCGGTCGAGCGTGCCCTGCAACTGCGTGCGCCGCATCTCGTTCATCATGAAATCGACGCCGAGGCCGGCGACCATGAGCATCATCAAGACCATGAAGATGGACCAGACGGCGAGAGCGCCGTCCTCGCCGCGTCCGAAGCGCGCGGCGCGGCGCCTCAGAAGCCGCGACGCCGCGGCCTGGCGGATGCGGTGGCGCGCAGCCGTTTTTTCGTTCCCGGTCGTCATGTCCGTCACCCCAAGCCTTGTCGAGGCCCCCGATCGCGTGGCGCGGTGCGGGCGCTCTTCGTCGCCCTTCTCCCGCGCAGCGACGCTTGTTCCATGAAAAACCGGCGAAATTGTGGCCGCTGGCCGGTCGGTTGCAGGTCGCTGTCGCCGCTGCGTCGCCGGTCCGTGCCGCGCGGCCGCATCGTCGCCGCGGCCGAACCATCGTGGCCGATCCCGCCCCGGAAGAAAGAAAAGCGTCGCGCATGGCCGGCGCCGCGGCCTAGGGTCTGGGCGAATCGCGCACGAGACGAGGGAGGAGCGCATGGGACAGCCCGCCGCCGAGCCGACATTCCGCGAAAGCGTGGACCTGATGTTCAACCGCGCCGTGGCGCTGATGGACCTCGCCCCGGGGCTCGAGGAGAAGATCCGCGTCTGCAACGCGACCTACACGGTGCGCTTCGGCGTGCGCCTGCGCGGCCGCGTTCATACCTTCACGGGATACCGCTCGGTGCATTCCGAGCATCTCGAACCGGTCAAGGGCGGCATACGCTACGCCCTCGCCGTCGATCAGGACGAGGTCGAGGCGCTGGCGGCGCTGATGACCTACAAGTGCGCGCTGGTCGAGGCGCCCTTCGGCGGCTCCAAGGGCGGGCTCTGCGTCGATCCTCGGGAATACGACGAGCACGAGATGGAGCAGATCACGCGCCGCTTCGCCTACGAGCTGATCAAGCGCGATCTCATCAACCCGGCGCAGAACGTGCCCGCGCCCGACATGGGCACATCCGACCGCGAGATGGCGTGGATCGCGGATCAGTACAACCGGATGCACACCACCGACATCAACGCCCGCGCCTGCGTGACCGGCAAGCCGCTCAACGGCGGCGGCATCGAGGGCCGGGTGGAGGCGACGGGCCGCGGCGTGCAGTACGCGCTGCGCGAGTTCTTCCGCCACCCCGAGGACGTCGCCACCGCGGGCCTCGAGGGCGGGCTCGAGGGCAAGCGCGTGATCGTGCAGGGCCTCGGCAACGTGGGCTTCCACGCGGCGAGCTTCCTCTGCGGCGAGGACGGCGCGACGCTCGTCGGCGTCATCGAGCGCGACGGCGCGCTCTTCAACCCCGAGGGCATCGACTGCCACGCCGTGCGCGAGTGGATCGTCAAGCACGGAGGCGTCAGCGGCTTTCCCGACGCCACGCACACCGCCGAGGGCGCCGCGGTGCTGGAAGAGGACTGCGACATCCTGATTCCGGCCGCGCTCGAAGGGGTGATCCACCGCGAGAACGCCGAGCGCATCAGGGCGCCGCTCATCATAGAGGCGGCGAACGGCCCGGTGACCGCGGCGGCCGACGAGATCCTGCGGCGCAAGGGCACGGTCATCATTCCGGACATGTACGCCAACGCGGGCGGCGTGACGGTGAGCTATTTCGAGTGGGTCAAGAACCTCTCCCACATCCGCTTCGGCCGGCTCCAGCGCCGGCAGGAAGAGGCGCGCCACGAGCTCATCCTCGGCGAACTCGAAAGGCTCGACCACATGCTCGGCGACGCCTGGAACCTCTCGCCGGACTTCAAGGCGAAATACCTGCGCGGGGCCGACGAACTGGAACTCGTGCGTTCGGGCCTCGACGACACCATGCGCACCGCCTACCAGTCGATGCGGGAGGTCTGGAACGCGCGGTCCGACGTGCCCGACCTGCGCACCGCCGCCTATCTCGTCGCGATCGAGCGGGTGGCGGCGAGCTATACCGCCAAGGGACTCTGAGGGGGCTCATCGGCCCTTTCGGGCCTCTTCGCTCCGGCCCCGCGCCCGGCGCTGCGCCGCGGCGGTCAGGGTGCGGGTGGCGGGCAGGGGCCCCCGGCAGGCGCTCCACGGTCGGGCCTGACGTCGGCTGCGCGCGATCGTCGGGGCGCGGTGAGGCTTGCAGGTGCGCCCGCGGCGACCCGGGTGCCGCCGCGCGGCACGGGCCGACTACCGCCGCGTCCCGGTCGCGCCCGGCGCGGCGCGCCCCCCCGGGCGTCAGACCCCGAGCGCCTCGCGGAAGGCGGCAATCTCGTCGTCGCCGCCCCCCGCGTTCACGGTCTCGCGCGTGAGGTGAAGGCGCGGCGCATCCTCCACGCCGGCGAGCCGGCCGAGTTCGGTGAAGGCCGGGTCGGGATGGCGGGGCGAATCGCTGGTCACGATCAGGCCCAGCCGGTCGGGCAGCGGCGGCGCCCGTTCGAGCCAGCGCCGGAGCGGCAGCGCCGCCCGCCCGATCCAGAGCGGCGCGGCGAGCGCCGCCCAGTCCGCCCCTGCGGCGACGTCGGTGGGGGGCGCATCCGGTGCGCCGCCGAGGCCCGTCACCGCGCGGGCCCCCCAGACGGCGTAGCCGAGCGCCCCCGGCCCGGGACCGCCGGCGTCCACCCTGTGGAGCGCGGCACCGGTCTCGCCCGCGAGCCGTTCGCAGAGGGCGAGCGTCGTGCCGCCGAGGGAATAACACAGGATCACGCCGGGCATGAGAGAGCTCCTTTCCGGTCTGCGCGTCGGCCAGTGTCGCCGCAGGTGGGCGCCGTCGCCTTGACGCAACGCAAACGCGGGGCGTGCGGCCCGCGTTCCGCAACGCGCTGCCGCGCGGACGGGCAGGTGTCGGAAAACCGCGACCGCGCGCCGCCCGGCGTATTGCCAAGCCTGCCGCGCGGTGCTTCAGTCCGCCCCGGCGACGGGAGAGGACCATGCGCTTTTCTGGGCTCAAGGTGATCAAGGAGGGGCTGACGGGCAACCGTGGCTGGCGCCCGCACTGGCGCGATCCCGACCCGAAAGATGCCTACGACATGGTGATCATCGGCGGTGGCGGTCACGGCCTCGCCACTGCGTATTACCTGGCCCGCGAGCACGGGATCACCAATGTCGCCGTGCTCGAGAAGGGCTATCTCGGCGGCGGCAACATCGGGCGCAACACGACGATCGTGCGCGCCAACTACTTCCTGCCCGGCAACTCGGAGTTCTACTCGCATTCCCTCAAGCTCTGGGAGAGCATGGAGGAGGAGCTCAACTTCAACGTGATGCACTCGCAGCGCGGGCTCATCAACCTCTTCCACTCCGACGGGCAGCGCGACGCCTTCGCCCGGCGCGGCAACGCGATGGTGAACCAGGGCGACGACGCGATCCTTCTGGACCGCGAGGGGGTGCGGGCGCACCTTCCCTACCTCGATTTCGAGAACACGCGCTTTCCGATCTACGGCGGCCTCTACCACCCGCGCGGCGGCACGGCGCGCCACGACGCGGTGGCCTGGGGCTACGCGCGCGGCGCGGATGCGCGCGGCGTGGACCTGATCCAGAACTGCGCGGTCACCGGGATCGACGTCGAGCAGGGCCGCGTGACCGGCGTGCAGACCACCCGCGGCGCGATCCGGGCGAAGAAGGTGGGCGTCGTCGTCGCCGGCCGCTCGAGCCAGGTGGCCGCGATGGCGGGGCTGCGCCTGCCGATCGAGAGCCACGTGCTGCAGGCCTTCGTCACCGAAGGGCTGAAGCCCGTGATCGACCACGTCGTGAGCTTCGGCATGGGACATTTCTACATCAGCCAGTCGGACAAGGGCGGGCTGGTGTTCGGCGGCGACCTGGACTTCTACGCCTCCTATGCCGCGCGCGGGAACCTGCCGATGGCAGAGCACGTGATGGAGGCGGGCATGACGCTGATGCCGATGATCGGCAAGGCGAAGGTGCTGCGCTCCTGGGGCGGCATCATGGACATGACGCCCGACGGCTCGCCGATCATCGACCGCGCGCCGGTCGAGGGGCTCTATCTCAACTGCGGCTGGTGCTACGGCGGCTTCAAGGCGGTGCCGGGCTCGGGCTTTTCCTTCGCGCATCTGATGGCGACCGACCGCCACCACGCGCCCGCCGCGCGTTACCGGCTGGACCGCTTCGCGACGGGCCGCGGGCTCATGGACGAGGAGGGGACCGGTGCCCAGCACAATCTTCACTGAGCGCGCGCGGCCCCGGGCCGGTGCGCGGGCTGCGCCGCCGGAGGCCTCCGGCGGGGATATTTGGACCAAGAAGAAGGACATGCGCGGCGCCTTCGCGTTGCGCGCGGGGCGTGCGGGAGGACACTCATGCGGCTGAGGTGTCCGCTCTGCGGCGCGCGCGACCGGCGCGAGTTCAGCTACAAGGGCGCGGCGGTGGCGCTCGACCGGCCCGGAACGCAGGAGTGGTCGGCCGACTGGGACGACTACCTGCACAACCGCGCGAACCCGGCGGGCGAGACGCGCGACCTGTGGCAGCACGCGGCCGGCTGCGGCGCCTGGCTGGTGGTCACGCGGGACACGGTCACGCATGCGATCCGCGAGGTGCGGCTGGCGCGCGAGGAGGCGGGCGGATGAGGCTGCCGGGCAAGGGCCGCAACGCGGGCGCCGAAGAGGTGCGCTTCCGTTTCGACGGGCGGGATTATCGCGGGCGGGTGGGCGAGCCGCTGGCCGCGGCGCTGATGGCGCAGGGCGTGCGGGTGATGGGGCGGAGCTTCAAGTACCACCGCCCGCGCGGGGTGATGACCGCGGGCTCCGAGGAGCCCAACGCTCTGGTGACCGTGGGACGCGGGCCAGGGCGCGAGCCCAACGTGCGCGCGACGGTGCAGGAGGTCTTCGAGGGGCTGGAGGCGGCGTCTCAGAACGCCTGGCCCTCGGTCGAGTTCGACCTGATGGCGGTCAACGACCTCTTCGCGCCTTTCCTCGGCGCGGGCTTCTACTACAAGACCTTCATGTGGCCGCGCCGTTTCTGGGAAAGGCTCTACGAGCCGGCGATCCGGCGGGCCGCGGGGCTCGGCGCGCTTTCGGGGGAGCACAACCCGGACCGCTACGAGAAGGCCTTCGCCTTCTGCGATCTGCTCGTGATCGGCGCGGGGCCCGCGGGGTTGATGGCCGCGCTCGCCGCGGGCCGCGCGGGGGCGGAGGTGATCCTCGCCGACGAGGGGGCCGAGCCCGGCGGGCGGCTCCTGTCGGAGGACGAGACCGTGGCGGGTCAGCCCGCGCATGTCTGGGTCGCCGCCGTGATGGCCGAG
>NZ_JAWLFS010000042.1:0-16265 GCF_041685465.1 Rhodosalinus sp.
CAGCGCCGCACCGCCCGTCCGCCTCGAAGATCCCAACCAGCAGCGCCTCGCCGCCGTCGGTGAAGCGCTGTCTACGGACCACTGCGGCGACTCGCAAGCGGAAATTTCGTCGTCGCCCCAGTTTTTTAAACCCACAGGGTTATCCACAGGGACGGCGGGCGGGGGCGACAGGAAATTGCGCAGCGCGGGGCGGCACGGCAAAAACCTGTCTCGGTCAGGCGCGCCGCAGGCCCCACCGGGGCAGCCGCAACGCGACCAGCATCAGAATCGCCCCGAGATAGAGGAGCGGTTCGAGCTGGAGCCCCTTGGCCAGCAGCACGTAATGCAGCGCGCCGAGGCACGCGGCCGGGTAGACCAGCCGGTGCAACTGCCGCCAGCGCACGCCGAGTCGCCGCACCGCGCGATCCGTCGAGGTGACGGCCAAGGGCACGAGCAGCGCGAAGCCCGCCATGCCGACCGTGATGTAGGGCCGCTTCAGGATGTCCTGCCCCGCGCGCGCCAGCGTCTGCACGTCGAGCGCCAGCCAGACCGCGAGATGCAGACCGACATATGTAAACGCCAGCAGTCCCAGCGCCCGCCGGAACCGCAGCAGGTTCACCCCGAGATGACGGCGCAGCGGCGTCACCGCGAGCGAGGCGATCAGGAGCTGCAGGCCGAGCGAGCCGAGCCTGTGTTCCAGCGCCTCGACCGGTTCGACGCCGAGCCCGCCGGTCCCGGCCTGCCAGACGAGCCAGGCCAGCGGCGCGAGCCCCGCGAGCCAGACAGCCCACACCGGAACGCGGCGCGCCGCGGCGCTGATGGCCTGCGCGGCCGGCATCAGAATTTCTCGGTCAGGTCCATGCCGGCATAGAGGTCGGCCACCTCCTCGCCGTAGCCGTTGAACATGAGGGTCGGCTCGCGCGACGCGAAGATCCCCGCACCGATGCGCCGTTCCGTCGCCTGGCTCCACCGGGGATGATCCACCTCCGGGTTCACGTTGGAATAGAAGCCGTACTCGCGCGGGTTCGCCTTGTTCCACGCGGTCGGCGGCTCGGTCTCGGTCAGCGTGATCCGCACCACCGACTTGATCGACTTGAAGCCGTACTTCCACGGCACCACGAGGCGCAGCGGCGCGCCGTTCTGGGGCGGCAGGTCGCGGCCCGCGATGCCGGTGGCCATGATCGTGAGCGGATGCATCGCCTCGTCGAGCCGCAGCCCCTCGACATAGGGCCAGTCGAGCACCGGAAGCCGCGTGCCCGGCATCTCCTCCCGGTCGAGGTAGGTCTCGAAGGCGACGTAGCGTGCCGAGGACCGGACGCCGGCCATCTCCAGAAGATCCGCAAGCTCGAAGCCGTTCCATGGCACCACGCGGGACCATGCCTCCACGCAGCGGAAGCGGTAGAGGCGGTCCTCGATCGTCATCCGCGCGAGAATGTCCTCGAGGGCATAGTCCGCCGGCCGCTCCACCAGCCCGTCGATCCGGACCGACCACGGCGAAATCGTCATCGCGTCGGCACGGCGTGCCGGATCGCTCTTGTCGGTGCCGAACTCGTAGAAGTTGTTGTAGGTGGTAATCTCTTCCCAGGTGTTGGGCTCGAGCCCCTCGGAGGCGCGTCCCGGCCCGGCGAAGGCCATGAGCCCGGCGCCCGCGGCCCCGGCCATCAGCCCGCGCCGCGTCAGCCATGCGCCCTCCGCCGTCACGTCGCGCTCGGTCAGATCGTTTTTCCAGCGATAGGCCATGCCGCCCTCCATCCGCTCAGCTCTGCGGCAAAGATAGGCGGGTGGCGCCGCCTGCCAAACTCGACGCGCGGGCCGCGCGCCCGGCGCGGCCCGTGGCAAGGGTGTCGCGCCGGAGGTGCGGCCGCTCGGGCGCCCCGCGTCACGCCGCGGCGAGGCGCGGGCCGAGGCGGTCGAGCATCCCGAGGCAGGCGTCGAGCTGGTCGAGGGAAACATACTCGTCGGGCTTGTGCGCCTGCTCGATGCTGCCCGGGCCGCAGACCACCGCCGAGAGGCCGAGCGCCTGGAAGAGGCCCGCCTCGGTGCCGAAGGCGACGACCTCCGCGCCGTTCGCCCCGGTGAGATCGGCCACCAGCCGGCGCGCGGCGTTCTCCGGCATCGGGATCAGCCCAGCGACCTCACCCACCGTCTCGGTCTCGATCGTGGCCTCGGGGCAGACCGCGCGCATCGCGGGGAGAAGCTCCTCCTCGGCGTAGGCGCGCATCGTCTCGGTCACGAAGGCGCCGTCGGCGGGCTGGACCGGCCGCGTCTCCCAGTCGACCTCGGCATGGGCTGCGATGACGTTATGCGCGACCCCGGCCTCGATGCGGCCCACGTTGATCGTGGACCACGGCGGGTCGAAGCGGCCATGCTCCGGTGCGCGCTTGTGCAGCTCTTCGCGGAGCGCCAGCAGGCGCGCGACGTAGCGCGCGGCGTATTCCGCCGCGTTGACGCCGCGCTCGGGCGCGGAGCCGTGTCCGGCCCGACCCGTGAAGCGCGTCGTGTATTCGCAGCAGCCCTTGTGCCCCTCGACGAGGCGCATCTCCGTCGGCTCGCCGATGATGGCGATCTCGGGCCGGATCGCGCGCCGGGCGAGCTCCTCTGTGAGCGCGCGCGCGCCGAGGCAGCCCACCTCCTCGTCGTAGGTGAAGGCGAAATGCACCGGGCGCGCCAGTTCCCGCGCGGCGTAGTCCGGCGCGGCGGCGAGCGCCGCGGCGATGAATCCCTTCATGTCGCAGGCGCCCCGGCCGTAGAGGCGTCCGTCGCGCTCCACCATCTCGAAGGGATCGCTCGCCCAGTCCTCGGCGACCGCCGGCACCACGTCGGAGTGGCCCGACAGCACGATGCCGCCGGGCCGGTCCGGACCTATCGTGGCGAAAAGGTTCGCCTTGTGCCCCGAGGGATCGGTGAAGAGCTCAGTTCTGGCGCCGAGGCTCGTCAGCCGGTCCGCCAGATAGGCCATCATCTCCAGGTTCGAGTCCGAGGACACGGTCGGAAACCCGATCAGGTCCGCCAATATCGAACGGGCGCGGTTCAGCTTGCTCATGCTCTTTCACGACCATCTCGCGCGGGCGGTTGCAAAGGGTTTCTGCCGGTCCGTCCTCGCGGATCAGGATCGACTCGGTGATTTCCAGCCCCCAGTCGCGCATCCAGAGGCCCGGCATGAAGTGGAAGGTCATGCCCGGCATCAGCACCGTGCGGTCCTCGGGGCGGAGCGAGATCGTCCGCTCGCCCCAGTCCGGCGGATAGGAAAGGCCGATGGAGTAGCCGCAGCGGCCCTTGCGCTCGATGCCTGCGCGCGCGAGTTCGAGGTTGAGCGCCTCGGCGATGTCGCCCGCGGTGTTGCCCGCGCGCGCGGCGTCGAGGCCGGCCTCGAGCCCCGCGATCACCGCCGCCTCGGCGCGGCGGATCTCGTCCGGCGGCGTGCCGAGGAAGATCGTGCGGCAGAACGGCGCGTGATAGCGCCGGTAACAGCCCGCGATCTCGAAGAAGGTGGCCTCGCCCCCGGCGAACTCCCGGCCGTCCCACGTCAGATGCGGGGCGGCGGCGTCGGCGCCCGAGGGCAGCATCGGCACGATCGCCGGATAGTCGCCCCAGTGGCCGTCCGCGCCGCGGATCCCGTCGCGCCAGGCTTCGGCGACCACCTCGTTCTTCGGCACGCCGGGCGCGGTGCGCGCCACGAGGCCGTCCACGATCGCCTCCGATATGCGGGCGGCGCGGCGCATGAAGACGATTTCCTCGTCGGATTTCACCGCGCGCTGCCAGTTCACGAGCGAGGTCGCGTCCTCGAAACGCGCATCGGTCAGCGCGCCCGTCAGCACAGCATGCGCCTTGGCGGAGTAGTAGTAGTTCTCCATCTCGACGCCGATCCGCGCGCGCTCCAGCCCCAGCTCGGCGAGGCGCAGCGCGAGGTCCTGCATCGGGTGGCGCTCGATCGACTGCACGAAGCCGTCGTCGTAGCCGCGCACGTGGTCGTCCGCCATCCAGACGGTGCGCAGGGCACCCTCGGCGTCCATCGCGCGCCCCCACCAGACCGGGTCGCGGTCCTTGGTGACGATCACGCCCTGATGCACGTAGAAGGACCAGCCGTCGTAGCCCGTCAGCCACGCCATGTTCGACGGATCGGTCACGAAGACCGCGTCGAGGCCCGCGGCCTCCATCGCGATGCGGGTGCGGTCGAGGCGGCGGGCGTACTCGGCGCGCGAGAAGGGCAGGGTCTTGCGACTCATCGGCGGCTCCCTCGGGCTGGCATGGTCAGCTCATGCTCACCTGCATGAGCGACATCCGGCGTGTCCTTCAGCGACATCGGGGCGCCGTTTTCGGACCCCACCCCGGCGGATGACGGTTTTCTGATCGCAGGTGTGGCCGCTGTGCACGCTTTCTGTGCGCCGGGAGAGCAGCGCGGCACTCAGGCCGCGCGCAGGAGGCCCTCCGATTCGACGCTCGCCAGCGTCGCGTCGAGTGCGCGGCGCGCCCGCGTCACCAGCTGATCGATCTCCGCCTCGGTAATCACCAAGGGCGGCGAGATCACCATGCGGTCGCCCACGTGGCGCATCACCAGATCGTTGGCGAAGCAGTGCTCGCGGCAGATGAGCCCCACGGTGCCCGGGTCGGCAGCGAATTTCGCGCGCCGCGCCTTGTCCGGGCTGAGCGCCATGGTCCCGAGAAGGCCGCGCGTCGCCGCCTCGCCCACGAGCGGATGGTCGGCGAGCGCGCCCCAGGCCTTCGCGAGATAGGGCGCTGTCGTCTCGCGCACGCGGGTCACGATCCCTTCCTCGTCGAGGATGCGCAGGTTTTCCAGCGCCACGGCGCAGGCGACCGGGTGACCGGAATAGGTGTAGCCGTGGAAGAACTCGTCGCCCGCGATGGTCGCCGCGATCTCGTCGGAGACGACCGAGCCGCCGATCGGCTGATAGCCCGAGGACAGGCCCTTGGCGATCGTCATGATGTCGGGGTCGATGCCGTAGGACTGCGAGCCGAACCACTCGCCCGTCCGGCCGAAGCCGCAGATCACCTCGTCCGCGATCAGCAGGATGCCGTACGCCTTCACGATGCGCATGATCTCGGGCCAGTAGCTCTCGGGCGGGATGATGACGCCGCCCGCGCCCTGCACGGGCTCGGCGATGAAGGCGCCGACCTTCTCCGGCCCGATCTCCAGGATCGCCTCTTCCAGCTGGCGGGCGCGGGCGCGGCCGAACTCTTCGGGCGTCATCTCGCCGCCCTCGCCCCACCAGTCGGGCTGATCGATGTGGTGGATGCCGGGGATCGGCAGGCCGCCCTGCGAATGCATCGCCGCCATGCCGCCGAGGCTCGCGCTGCCCATGGACGAGCCGTGGTAGGCATTCTTGCGCGCGATCACCACCTGCCGCTCGGGCTGTCCCTTGCGCGCCCAGTAGTGGCGCACGAGGCGCAGGTTGGTGTCGTTCGCCTCGGACCCCGAGGACGCGAAGAAGACGTGGTTCAGATCGCCCGGCGCGAGCTCCGCGATCCGCGCGGCGAGCGCGATCGCCGGTACATGCGTCGTCTGGAAGAAGGTGTTGTAGTAGGGAAGCTCCTTCATCTGGCGGTAGGCGGCCTCGGCGAGCTCTGTGCGCCCGTAACCGACGTTCACGCACCAGAGCCCGGCCATGCCGTCGAGGATGCGCCGCCCCTCGCTGTCGCGGAGCCAGATGCCGTCGGCGCCGGTGA
Organism: Rhodosalinus sp.; assembly: GCF_041685465.1. Lineage (NCBI taxonomy): Bacteria > Pseudomonadati > Pseudomonadota > Alphaproteobacteria > Rhodobacterales > Paracoccaceae > Rhodosalinus > Rhodosalinus sp. The sequence continues at coordinate 5,665 of NZ_JAWLFS010000042.1, forward strand.
TGATGCGCACGCCCTTCTCGCTCAGGGGGCCGTGCGCAGTGAACGGGTGCAGGTGGTGCGCCGCGTCGAGCCGCTGCAGCTCGGACGTGGGCATGTGGTTGGTGATCTCGTTCATCGCCGGCCCCTTTCGCTCGGAGGAGGGCGGCCACCGGGCCGCGTCGGGGGGCAGAATATGATCAAATCAGGGGGTGTCAATCGAATCACCTGGCGGCCGGCGCAGGAGCGCCATGCCGTCGGCCACGTCGCGTGCCATCGCCTCGCCCGCCCGCGCGGCGTCGCCGGCCTCGAGCGCGGCGAGGATTTCCTTGTGCCGATCCGGCATCCGCCCCGTCCCCGCGCGGCCGCAGACCACCCGCATCGACGGCCCGAAACGGAGCCAGAGACCGGCGGCGATGCTTTCCAGCACCGGCGCAGCGGCCGTCCGGTAGAGCCGCGCGTGGAACCCGTGGTTGTGGCGGAGATAGCCCGCCACGTCGCCGCGCGCGATGGCGGCGTCGAGCGCCGTGTCCTCCTGTGCCAGCGCCGCGCGTCCCGCCGCGTCGGCCCGGACGGCGGCGCGCCGCGCGAGCTCGGGCTCGAGCGCGAGACGGGCGAACAGGAGCTCCTCCACGTCGCTCGCGGAAAGGACAGGGACCGAGACGCGACGGTTGCCGTGCGCCACCAGCGCGCCGTCGGCCACGAGCCGCCGGATCGCCTCGCGCACCGGTGTCATGCCGGCGCCCGTGGCGGCGACGAGCCCCTGGATCGTCACCGGCGCGCCGGGTGCGAGGTCCCCGAAGAGCACCCGGTCGCGCAGGTCGCGGTAGACCCGTTCGTGCGCCGGAAGGGGCGCCCCCTCGGCCACCGTCCCGGTCAGTGCCGCATTCTGCATCGCTCGCGCCCCTTCGGCTGCTTGCGCGGTTCCGGTCCGCGTGAAAACATCTCGACATGACCGGCTCGGCCGGTATTTGATCAAAGCCGCTCAACCGGGGCAAGCGACCCCGGCCGCGATCCAACGGGAGACCGCCATGACCAAGACGATCCTGACGACGACCGCCGCCCTCGCCCTCGGCGCCGGTCTCGCCGCCGCAGAGGAGGTGCGCGTCTACAACTGGTCCGACTACATCGACGAGGACCTTCTGGACGCCTTCGAGGAGGAGACGGGCTACGACCTGATCTACGATGTCTTCGATTCCAACGAGCTGCTGGAAACCAAGATGCTCGCCGGGGGCTCGGGCTACGACGTGGTCGTGCCCTCCGGCACCTTCCTGTCGCGCCAGATCCAGGCCGGCGTCTTCCAGCCGCTCGACTACGATGCGCTGCCCAACGCCGAGCATCTCTGGGACGTGATCCGCGAGCGGACCGAGACCTACGATCCCGGGCACGAGTACTCGGTCAACTACATGTGGGGGACGACCGGGCTCGGCGTGAACGTGGACAAGGTGACCGAGGTACTGGGCGAGGACGCGCCGATGAACTCGCTCGAACTCATCTTCGAGCCGGAGAACATGGAGAAGCTCGCCGAGTGCGGGGTGCACTTCCTCGACGCGCCGGCCGAGATGATCCCCGCCGCGCTCGCCTACATCGGCGAGGACCCGAACAGCCACGACCCCGAGGTGATCGAGAAGACCTCCGACGTCCTCCTTCCGATCCGTCCCCACGTGCAGAAGTTCCACAGCTCCGAGTACATCAACGCGCTCGCCAATGGCGACATCTGCGTCGCCTTCGGCTGGTCGGGCGACGTGCTGCAGGCGAAGTGGCGCGCCGAGGAGGCGGAGAACGGCGAGACCATCGACTACTACCCGCCGACGGAAGGCGCGCTGATGTGGTTCGACCAGATGGCGATCCCGGCGGACGCCCCGAACCCGGAGGGCGCGCACGCCTTCATCGACTTCATGCTGGACCCGCAGAACATCGCGAAGGCGTCCAACTACGTCTGGTACGCCAACGGCAACATCGACTCGCAGGAGCATCTCGACGAGGAGGTCCTGAACAACCCGGCGATCTATCCGGACGAGGAGACGCTCGAGAACCTCTACACCACCACGCCCTACCCGGCCAGCGTGCAGCGCACGGTCACGCGGCTCTGGACCCGCGTGAAATCCGGCACCTGAGTCCACGGCCGGGCCGCCCGCGCGGCGGCCCGGCGCATGAGGCGCCATGAAAGCAGATCCCGCCACGCCCGGCCCCGCCGCGCCGCAGGGCATCTTCGCGCCCTGGAGCGACCCGCAGGAGACGCCGCTGATCGAGTTCCGCGGCGTCACGAAGCGGTTCGGCGATTTCACCGCGATCGACGACATCTCGCTCTCGATCTACCGGCGCGAGTTCTTCGCGCTGCTCGGCCCCTCCGGCTGCGGCAAGACCACGCTGATGCGGATGCTCGCCGGCTTCGAGACGCCGAGCGAGGGCAAGATCCTGCTCGACCGGCAGGACATCGCGCCGGTGCCGCCCAACCAGCGGGCGGTGAACATGATGTTCCAGTCCTACGCGCTTTTCCCTCACCTGAGCGTCTGGGAGAACATCGCCTTCGGGCTTAAGCGCGACCGCATGGCCAAGGACGCGATCGCCACGCGCGTGACCGAGATGCTGCGCCTCACGCGGCTGGAGAAGTTCGCGCGGCGCAAGCCGCACCAGATCTCCGGCGGGCAGCGCCAGCGCGTCGCGCTCGCCCGCTCGCTCGCCAAGGCGCCGAAGCTCCTGCTGCTCGACGAGCCGCTCGGCGCGCTCGACAAGAAGCTGCGGCAGGACACGCAGTTCGAGCTCATGGACATCCAGGAAAAGACCGGCACCACCTTCGTCATCGTCACCCACGACCAGGAGGAGGCGATGACCGTGGCGAGCCGCGTCGCCGTGATGGACGAGGGCAGGCTCGTGCAGGTCGCCACGCCGGACGTGATCTACGAGACGCCGGCCAATGTCTACGTCGCCGACTTCATTGGCGACGTGAACATCCTCGAGGGCCGCGCAACGCCCGTGCCCGAGGCGGGCGCGGGGCGCGTCGATCTCGCCTGGGCCGAGGGGCAGCCGCCGATCCGCGCCACCACCGAGCGCGCCTTCGACAAGGGCCAGCAGGCGTGGTTCGCCATCCGCCCGGAGAAGGTGACGATCACCCCCGACCGCCCGGAAGAGGCCGCGAACGCCGTGAAGGGCCGGGTGCTCGACATCGCCTATCTCGGCAACATCTCGACCTATCACGTCGAGCTGCCGACAGGTCACGTCGTCAAGGCGCAGACCGCGAACACCCGGCGCATCGCGCGCCGCGCCTTCAGCTGGGAGGACGAGGTCTGGCTGAGCTGGACGGCGACCGCCGGCGTGCTGCTGGAGGGCTGAGGGATGCTGCGCCGCGCCGCCCTGATCGCCGTTCCCTACGCGTGGCTTCTCGCGCTCTTCCTGATCCCCTTCCTGATCGTGCTGAAGATCGCGCTCTCCGACTACGCGCTCTCGATCCCGCCCTATACGCCGACGCTGGACCTGAGCGAGGGCTGGCAGGGGGTGCGCGACTTCTTCGCCGCACTCGACTTCGAGACCTTCCGCTTTCTGACGACGGACGATCTTTACTGGAAGGCCTATCTGTCCTCGGTCCGGATCGCGGCGGTCTCGACCCTGATCGCGCTCGCGGTGGGCTATCCCATCGCCTACGGCATGGCGCGCGCGGCGCCCGAATGGCGACCGACGCTATTGATGCTGGTGATCCTGCCCTTCTGGACGAGCTTCCTGATCCGGGTCTACTCGTGGATCGGCATCCTTTCGAGCGAGGGCTACCTGAACCAGTTCCTGATCGGCCTCGGCCTGATCGACTCGCCTCTCTCGATCCTGAACACGAACGTCGCGGTCTACATCGGGATCGTCTACACCTACCTGCCCTTCATGATCCTGCCGATCTACGCGACGCTCGAAAGGATGGACGACTCGCTTCTCGAGGCGGCAGAGGATCTCGGCTGCTCGCGGATCTCGGCCTTCTGGCTCGTGACGGTGCCACTCTCGAAATCGGGGATCATCGCGGGCTGCTTCCTCGTCTTCATCCCCGCGATCGGCGAGTTCGTGATCCCCTCGCTCCTCGGCGGATCCCAGACGCTGATGATCGGCAAGGTGCTCTGGGAGGAGTTCTTCAACAACCGCGACTGGCCCGTGGCCGCGGCGGTGGCGACGGTGCTCCTGCTGATCCTCGTCATCCCCATCGTGCTCTTCCAGCGCAACGAGCAGAAACAGCGGGAGGCCGAGGGATGACCGTCGGGAAGGATTTTCGAAGAAAATCTTTCGACCCGTGCGGCTGCGAAGAATTTTCGTACGAAAATTCGTCGCGGAGGCGCGTGGCATGACGCGTTTCTCGTGGTTCAACGCGACGTCGCTGACCCTCGGCTTCGCCTTTCTCTACCTGCCGATGGTCATCCTGATCGTCTACAGCTTCAACGCCTCGAAGCTGGTGACGGTCTGGGCCGGCTTCTCGACGCGCTGGTACCGGGAACTGCTGCGCGACGAGGCGTTCCTCGATGCCGCCTGGGTCACGCTGCAGGTGGCGGTCGCCTCGTCCACCATCGCCACGGTGCTCGGGACCATGGCCGCCTACGTCATGGTGCGCGCGGGGCGCTTCTGGGGGCGGACGCTCTTTTCCGGCATGATCTATGCGCCGCTCGTCATGCCGGAAGTGATCACCGGCCTCTCGCTGCTGCTTCTGTTCATCAACATCGGGCTCGACCGCGGCGTCCTGACCATCATCCTCGCGCACACGACCTTCTCGATGTGCTACGTCTCGGTCGTCGTCTCGGCGCGCCTCGTCAGCTTCGACCGCGCACTGGAGGAGGCGGCCCTCGACCTCGGCTGCTCCCCCCTCGAGGCGTTCCGGCTGGTCACCCTGCCGATCATCCTGCCGGCGGTGATCTCCGGCTGGCTCCTGGCCTTCACGCTCTCGCTCGACGACCTCGTGATCGCGAGCTTCACCTCCGGACCATCGGCGACGACGCTGCCGATCAAGATCTTCTCGTCGATCCGTCTCGGCGTAAGCCCCGAGATCAACGCGCTCTCGACGATCCTGATCGCCGTCGTGGCGGTCGGGGTCATCACCGCCTCGCTCGTCTCCAAGCGCTCCGCCGTGCGCCAGGCCGAGGAGGAGCGCGCCGCCGTGCGCGCCGAGGCATGAGGCGCATCGGGGCGCCCTACGCCTACGGCCCCGAGCCGGTCGCGCGCTGCTGGTGGGCCGAGACGGTCGAGCCCCCCGACTGGCCGCGCGCCGCAGGGGACATGAGCGCCGACGTCGCCGTGATCGGCGGCGGCTTCACCGGGCTCTCGGCGGCGCTCCACCTCGCCGAGGCGGGCGTGGACGTCGCGCTCTGCGAGGCGGAGGCGCCCTTCTGGGGAGCCTCCGGGCGCAACGGCGGCTTCTGCTGCCTCGGCGGCGCAAAGGCCGACGACGCCACGCTCGCCCGCCGACACGGCGAGGCCGGGCGGCGCGACTGGCGGCGCACCGAGCGCGCGGCGGTCGAGACGGCGGCGGGACTGATCGACCGGCTGGGCCTCGATGTGGACCGGCATTCCGAGGGCGAGACCCTCCTCGCCCACCGCCCGCGCGACTGGGAGACGTTGCGGCGCGACGCGGATCGCGCGGCGGAGGACTACGGCGTGGAACCGCGGTTGACGCCGGCCGCCGATCTGCCGGGCGAGGGGATGGCCGGCCCCTTCCACGGCGCGCTCACGCTGCCCGTGGGCTTCGCGCTCAACCCGCGCAAATACGCCGCCGGCCTCGCCCGCGCGGCAGAGGCCGCGGGCGCGCGCCTCTACGCCCCCGCGCCGGTCGAGGCGCTCGCACCCGAGCGCGACGGCTGGTCCCTCGCGCTGCCCGAGGGGCGCCTCCGCGCGCGCCGCGTGATCCTCGCCACCAACGGCTATTCGGCCGAGGACGTGCCGCGCTGGATGCGGGCGCGCACCATGCCGGTCGCCTCCAACGTGATCGTCACCCGACCGCTCACCGGCGCGGAACTTCAGGCCGCGGGCTGGACCAGCGCGCAGATGGCCTACGACACGCGGAGCCTCCTGCATTACTTCCGGCTGATGCCGGACAACCGGTTCCTCTTCGGCATGCGCGGCGGCCTCTTCGAGACGCCGCGCGAGCGCGCGGCGCTGGCCCGGAAGATCCGTCAAGATTTCGAGGCGATGTTCCCGGCCTGGGCAGAGGTCGAGACGCCCTGGCTCTGGTCCGGTCTCGTCTGCCTCACGCGACCGCTCACGCCCTTCGTCGGCGCGGTGCCGGGGGCGCCGGGGCTCTTCGCAGGGTTCGGCTACCACGGCAACGGCGTGGCCATGGGCACGCACGCGGGTCGTCTCCTCGCCGACCTCGTGCGCGACCGCAGGCCCGAGGCCGCCTATCCGGAGGCGATGCGCCATCCGCCGGGGCGCTTCCCCTTCGGCCGCTTCCGCCGCGCCGCGCTCGTGCCTGTCTACGCGATGCGGGCTCGCGCCGACCGCTGAGCGAAGAAGCCCCGAACGGGGCTGATGAGCGGGCGGGGTCAGCCGTGCGGGGTCAGCCCCTCGCGCGCGCGGCCCCGGGCCAGCCCGATCTGGCGCTCGCGCCAGACGACCACCACGCCTGCGAGGATGATGAGCGCCGCGCCGGCGAGCATCGGCACGGTCGGAACCTCGGCGAAGACGAAATACCCGATCGCCAGTGCGAAGAGCATCGAGGCGTAATCGAAGGGTGCGACCACAGAGGCGTCGGCGAAGCGGTAGGCCGAAGTCAGGAAGATCTGCGCGATCCCGCCGATCAGCCCGGCCGCGATCAGCAGCCCCGCCTCCCAGGGCGCGGGCCAGACCCAGCCGAAGGGCAGCGTCAGCAGCGCGAAGCCCGTGGCCGAGAGCGAGAAGTAGAAGACGATCGCCGAGGTCTCCTCGCGCTGCACCATGCGCCGGATCTGGATCTGCGCGAGCGCCCGAAGCGCCGCCGAGGCGAGCGCCAGCCCCGCCCCGATCACCGCGAGGTCGGTCGGATCGCCCAGCGAGAGCTTCGGCCAGAGGATCACCAGCACGCCCACGAGCCCGATCCCCACCGCCGTCATCCTGAAGAGCCGCAACCGCTCGCCCAGAAGCGCGGCGGCGAAAAGCACCGTCATCAGCGGCGCGGCGTAGCCGATCGCCGTGACCTCCGGCAGCGGCAGGAGCCCGAGCGCCGCGAAGCCGCAGCCCATCGCCGCGGTCCCGATCAGCCCGCGCCACACGTGGGCGATCCGGCTCTCGACCCGGAAGCCCGTGGCAAGATCGCCGCGCGCGGCGAGCCAGACCACGATGATCGGCATCGCGAAGACGGAGCGGAAGAACACCGCCTGCCCGGGCGGCACATGGTCGGATGTCGCCTTGATGAGCGACGCCATCACGATGAAGAGCAGGACCGACGCCAGCTTGAGCGCGATCCCCCGTCCCGGCTGCATGCCCGTTTTCTCCCTGATCACGCCGGACAATCACGCCGCGGCGCACAAAGTGCAACCGGGGGAACCCGGCGCGGCTCACATCGTTGTGTCCCGGCAATGAAATCCGGCGACACTTTTCATAAATGTCGGCGAGACGCGCGGGAACGGCCGCGCGATCGGAAACGAGAGGTGACGACATGAAGACACTGACCACACGCAAATCCGCCATCGCAGGGAGCACGGCGCTCGCGGCGATCCTGTCTGCGGGCATGGCGGCCGCAGGAAGCCCGGAGCCCGCTCCGGCCGAACCGACCGTACCCGCCCCGGCCGAGCCGGCCCCGGCGATGACCGACTGGACGGGCTTCTACGGCGGCGGCCAGCTGGGCTTCGGCGACGTGAGCACCTCCGGCGCCGCCGACCTCGACGGCGATGGTGCGATCGGCGGTGTGACGCTCGGATACGACCATGACTTCGGCAGCTATGTCCTCGGCGGCGCGCTCGACTACGACTTCGCCGATATCGACCTCGACGGGGCGTCGACGGTGGAGAACGTCGCGCGCCTCAAGGTCCGGGGCGGTCCCAAGATCGGCACCGACGGCCTGCTGTACGCCACCGCCGGCGCCGCGCAGGCCGAGGCCGACGGCTTCGACAGCGACTCGGGCTGGTTCGTGGGCGCAGGCTACGAGCAGATGGTCACCGACCGCTTCGCCGTGGGCGCCGAGGCGCTCTACCACGAGTTCGACGACTTCGACGACAGCGGCATCGACGTCGAGGCGACCACCGTTCAGCTTCGCGGCACCTTCCGCTTCTGAGCAGGAGAGGCCGCACAGGTGAAGGGCCGGGGCGCTGCCCCGGCCCTTTCTTCGTCACTTCGGGCCGCTTACTCCGCGGCGTCGCGCTTCGGCAGAACCCAGTCGGGGCGCGGGAAGTGGCAGGTATAGCCGTTCGGGATCCGCTGCAGGTAATCCTGGTGCTCGGGCTCCGCCTCCCAGAAGTCGCCGACCGGCTCCACCTCCGTCACGACCTTGCCCGGCCAGCGCCCCGAGGCCTCGACCTCGGCGATGGTTTCCTCTGCGACGCGCTTCTGCTCCTCGGTCACGTAGTAGATCGCGGAGCGGTAGGACATGCCGATATCGTTGCCCTGCCGGTTCACCGTGGTCGGATCGTGGATCTGGAAGAATCGCTCCAGGATCGCGCGATAGCTGATCCGGTCGGGGTCGAAGATGATCTCGACGCCCTCGGCATGCGTGCCGTGCCTCCGGTAGGTGGCGTTGGGCACATCGCCGCCGGTGTAACCGACCCGCGTGCGCAGGACCCCCGGCAGCTTGCGCAACAGATCCTCGACCCCCCAGAAGCAGCCGCCTGCCAGAACCGCGCGTTCCTCAGCCATGTTCCGTCTCCACCAGATGCAGATATTCGCCGTAACCCTCGGCCTCCATGTCGTCGCGGTGGACGAAGCGGAGCGCCGCGGAATTGATGCAGTAGCGCAGCCCGCCCCGGTCCCGCGGACCATCCGGAAAGACATGGCCCAGGTGGCTGTCGCCATGTGCCGAGCGCACCTCGGTGCGCACCATGCCGAGACCCCGGTCCTCGATCTCGCGGACATGCGCGGGCTCGATCGGCCGCACGAAGCTCGGCCAGCCCGAGCCGCTGTCGTACTTGTCCGCGGAGGCGAAGAGCGGCTCGCCCGAGACCACGTCGACGTAAATCCCGGGCTCCTTGTTGGCGAGAAGCGCGCCGGTCCCCGGCCGCTCCGTCCCGTTTTCCTGCGTGACGTAGTATTGCTGCTCGTCCAGCGCCGCGACCGCCTCGGGTCGCCTTTCCCATTTCGCCATGCCGCCTCCGCGTCCGTTGCCTCTCTCCCAAAGATGGCACGTCGGCGCGAAAATCAAACCCCGTCGAGCCGGCGCACCGCCCAGGCCGCCGCATCCGCCACCGCCGGGTCCGGATCGCCCGTGAGCCCGGCCGCCACCAGCCGCAACTCCGCAAGCCCCGAGTTGCCGATGGCATAGAGCACGTTGCGCACGAAACGGTCGCGCCCGATGCGCTTGATCGGGCTTCCCGAGAACATCGCGCGAAAGCCCCCATCGTCGAGTTGCGCGAGTTCCGACAGCTGCGGCGCCTCCAGCTCCGCGCGCGCGGCGAGCTTCGCCTCCCGCGCCTCGGCCGCGAACTTGTTCCACGGGCAGACGGCGAGGCAGTCGTCACAGCCGTAGATCCGGTTGCCCAGAAGCGGGCGCAATTCCTCGTCCACCGGCCCCGCGTGCTCGATCGTGAGATAGGAAATACAGCGCCGCGCATCCAGTTGAAACGGCGCCGGAAAGGCGTCCGTCGGGCAGACGTCGAGACAGCGCCGGCAGCTCCCGCAGTGCTCCGCCTCCGCCGCGTCGGGGGCGAGCTCGAGCGTGGTGAAGATCGCGCCGAGGAAGATCCAGTTGCCGAGGTCGCGCGACAGCAGGTTGGTGTGCTTGCCCTGCCAGCCGAGCCCGGCCGCCTGCGCCAGCGGCTTCTCCATCACCGGCGCAGTATCGACGAAGACCTTGACCTCGCCGCCCGCCGCCCCGATCAGCCAGCGCGCCACCCGCTTCAGCCGCTTCTTGATCAGGTCGTGATAGTCGCCCCCCCGGGCATAGACGCTGATCGTGCCCACCTCCGGCGCCGAGAGCGTCGCCAAGGGGTCGCTCTCCGGCGTATAGCTCATCGCCAGCATGATCACCGACCGCGCCTCGGGCCAGAGCGCCGCGGGGTCCGCCCGCCACTGCGCGCGCTCCGCCATCCAGCGCATCTGCCCGTGATGGCCGGCCTCCAGAAAGGCGGCCAGCCGCCCGGGCAGCTCCGGCACGGCGTCGGGGCGGCAGACGCCCAGCGCGTCGAAGCCCGCCGCGCGGGCCTCCTCGATCAGCCGCTCCTTCAGATCGCGTCCCATGCTTCTTCTTGGGTCCAAGTATCCCGGGGGGAGGAGGCCGCAGGCCGACGGGGGGCAGCGCCCCCCCCCTTTGCGCAGCGTCAGAAATCGAGATCGGCGTAATGGGCCGGCGGCGGGAAGCCCGGCACCTGGTCCGACAGGATGCCGCGGAAGGCCGGGCGCGACTTGATCTTGGCGTACCAGTCCTTGACCACCTCCGAGCGGTGCCAGTCCACGTCCGAGATGTAGTCGAGCGCCGAGAGATGCGCGGCCGCCGCGAAATCGGCGAGCGTCATCGCGTCGCCGGCCAGCCAGCGCCGGTG
>NZ_JAWLFS010000257.1:0-3943 GCF_041685465.1 Rhodosalinus sp.
CTTTCTAGAAGCGCCCAACGTGGGCCGTTAGCTCAGTTGGTAGAGCAACTGACTTTTAATCAGTGGGTCGCAGGTTCGAATCCTGCACGGCTCACCACGTTTCCGGAACGGCATCGACGGCTTGGCGTGCGGCTCGGGGCGCGTCCGGGGCGTTCGCTTGGCGCGTGTGCTCCCGTGCAGGCGCATGTCCCGCGTGTCCCCCTTGCGCGGCATGACCCCTGCGGCGGCCTGGCGGGGCGTGTCGGTCCTGCGCTCCATGCCTCCCGGCTGCGGCGCGGTGCCACAGCGCGCGGGGCATAGATGGATCACAGATACAGGAATTGATGCAGGTCAAGGTCGACCCCGCGCGGGGCTGCCAGAAAACCTGTCAAGGATAGCCATATTTCCGGAGCGAATCCCCGTGAGCAGCAGCGACAGCGACGCCCCGAAGCTCTACGAAGCGCGCGAGCCCATCTTCCCGCGCCGTGTCTCGGGCCGGTTCCGCAACCTCAAGTGGATCATCATGATCGTCACCTTGGGGATCTATTACGTCACGCCCTGGCTGCGCTGGGATCGCGGCCCGCAGCTGCCGGATCAGGCGGTGCTGATCGATCTCGCCAACAGGCGGTTCTTCTTCTTCTGGATCGAGATCTGGCCGCACGAGTTCTATTTCGTGGCCGGGCTGCTGATCATGGCCGGCCTGGGTCTGTTCCTGTTCACCTCCGCGCTCGGTCGCGTCTGGTGCGGCTACACCTGCCCGCAGACGGTCTGGACCGATCTCTTCATCCTCGTCGAGCGCTGGATCGAGGGTGACCGCAACGCGCGGCTGCGGCTCCACCGCCAGAAGAAGCTCGATGTCCGCAAGGCGCGGCTCCGGCTCACGAAATGGACGACCTGGCTCCTGATCGCGGTGGCGACGGGGGGCGCCTGGGTCTTCTATTTCACCGACGCGCCGACGCTGGCGCGGGATCTGGTGACGCTCGACGCGCATCCGGCGGCCTATATCACAATCGCCATCCTGACGGGGACGACCTTCGTCTTCGGTGGCTTCGCGCGGGAGCAGATCTGCATCTACGCCTGCCCCTGGCCGCGCATCCAGGCGGCGATGATGGACGAGGAGACGCTGACCGTCGCCTACCGCGACTGGCGCGGCGAGCCGCGCGGCAAGCACCGCAAGGGCGAGGGGGCGGAGAATCTCGGCGATTGCATCGACTGCAACGCCTGCGTCAACGTCTGCCCGGTCGGCATCGACATCCGCGACGGCCAGCAACTTGCCTGCATCACCTGCGCGCTCTGCATCGACGCCTGCGACGACGTCATGGAACGGATCGGCAAGCCGCGCGGGCTCATCGACTACATCGCGCTTTCGGACGAGGATCGCGAGCGCGCCGGGGGCACGCCCAGGCCCGTCTGGAAGCACGTCTTCCGCCCCCGGGTGATGCTCTACACTGCGCTCTGGGGGCTGGTCGGCCTCGGTCTGGTCTTCGCGCTCTTCATTCGCCCCGAGGTCGAGATGACCGTCGCGCCGGAGCGCAACCCGATCAACGTGGTGCTGTCCGACGGTTCGGTGCGCAACACCTACGACGTGCGGCTGCTGAACAAGCATGGCGAGGACCGGCCCTACCGCATCACGCTCGCCGGCGATCCCGCGCTCGACATCGCGCTCGAGGGCGTGGACGGCCAGACCGTGCAGGTGCCCGCCAACGAGACCTACCGCCAGCGCGTCTACGTCATCGCGCCGCCCGGATCCGGGCCCGCCGACGCCGAGCGCACCGAGTTCCGCCTCTGGGTCGAGGACACGACCAACAACGAGCGGGCGCACAACGATACCGTCTTCTTCGGGAGGGACGTCCAGTGAGCGACGAGCGCAAGTTGACCGGCAAGCACGCCGCGGCCATCTTCATCGGGGCCTTCGGGATCATCATCACGGTGAATCTGGCCATGGCCTATAATGCGGTCTCGACCTTTCCGGGGCTGACCGAGAAGAACCCCTACGTCGCCTCGCAGAGCTTCGACGATCGTCGCGCCGCGCAGGAGGCGCTGGGCTGGCAGGCCGAGGCGACGCTCGACGACGGCTACCTCGTGCTCGCGCTGCGCGGCCCGGCGGGCGAGCCGGTGCGCCCCGCCACGCTCGAGGCGGTGGTCGGCCGCCCCACCCACGTGCGCGAGGACTTCGTCGCCGATCTCGACTTCAACGGCCGGGATTACGTCGCGCCCGCTGACCTGGGCGAAGGCTACTGGACCGTCCGGGTCGAGGCCGAAGCCGCCGACGGCACGCCCTTCGAGAAGCGTCTGCAACTGAGCGTGAGGGGCTGACGACCGTGAGCACGCTTCAGGCGCCCGGCGCCTCGGCCTGTCCGGCCTGTTCCGCGGCCCCGGCCGCCGCCGAGATCGCCGAGAGGGCGGCGGATCGGACGGGGAACCGCGTCGCGCTGTCCCTGCCGAGGATCCATTGCGCGGGCTGCATCGCGGGCGTCGAACGCGCGCTCGACACCGCGCCGGGCGTGCGGTCCGCCCGGGTGAACCTCACGCTCAAGCGCGCCACGGTCGACGCCGACCCGGACGTGACCGCGGCCGACCTGCTCCCGGTGCTCGAACGCGCCGGCTACGAGGCGCACGAGCTCGATCCCGGCGCGCTCGCCGCGACCGAGACGGACCGCGCGGGCCGCGACCTCCTGATGCGCATGGCGGTGGCGGGCTTCGCCATGATGAACGTCATGCTGCTCTCGATCGCCGTCTGGTCCGGCGCCGAGGGGCCGACGCGCGACCTCTTCCACTGGGTTTCGGCGGCGATCGCGCTCCCGGCGATCGCCTTCTCGGCACAGCCCTTCTTCCGCAACGCCTGGAGCGCGCTGCGCGCGGGCGGGCTCAACATGGACGTGCCGATCTCGCTCGCCATCGGTCTCGCCGTCGTCACCTCCCTCTGGGAGACGGCGCTTTCGGGGGAACACGCCTATTTCGACGCGGCGGTGGCGCTCACCTTCTTCCTGCTCGCAGGCCGCTGGCTCGACCACCGCACCCGCGCGGTCGCGCGCTCGGCGGCCGAGGAACTCGCCGCGCTCGAGGTGCCGCGCGCCATCCGCCTGCGCGACGGTGCCGAGGAGACGGTGAGCGTGGGCGACCTCGCCGCCGGCGACCTGGTGCGGGTGAAGCCGGGCGGGCGGATGCCCGTCGACGGCGAGATCGTCGAGGGGGCGTCCGAACTCGACCGCTCGCTCCTGACCGGCGAGACGGTGCCGGTGCGCGCCGCCCCCGGCATGGCCGTCAGCGCGGGCGAGGTGAACCTCACCGGCCCGCTCACCCTGCGCGCCACCGCCGTCGGCGAGGAGACCTCGCTCCACCGCATGACCGAGCTCGTCGCCGTCGCCGAATCGGGGCGCGCGCGCTACACGCCGCTCGCCGACAAGGCGGCGAAGCTCTACGCGCCGGGGGTGCACATCCTCGCAGGGCTCTCCTTCCTCGGCTGGCTGATCTGGTCGGGCGACCTGCGCGTCTCGCTCAACATCGCGGCGGCGGTGCTGATCATCACCTGTCCCTGTGCGCTGGGCCTCGCCGTGCCGGCTGTGACGACCGCCGCCTCGGGCCGGCTGTTCCGCAAGGGGCTCCTGATCAAGAACGCCACGGCGCTCGAACGCCTCGCGGCGGTGGACACGGTGGTCTTCGACAAGACCGGCACGCTCACCGCCGGCACGCCGGAGCCCGTCAACCTCGACGCGCGGACCGGGGCGGAGCTCGCGCTGGCCCGCGCGCTCGCCGAGGGCTCGGCGCATCCGCTCTCGCAGGCGCTGGCCACCGCCGCCGCGGCGCGCGGGATCGAAGCCGCCGGGGTGAGCGCACTCCGCGAGATCCCGGGGCAGGGGACCGAGGCGCTCTGGCAGGGCCGGCGCGTGCGCCTCGGCCGCGCCGACTGGCTCGGCGCCACGCCCGGCGCGACGACCGAGGCCTGGCTCGCGGTGGAGGGCGA
>NZ_JAWLFS010000043.1:0-16195 GCF_041685465.1 Rhodosalinus sp.
CGGCGGCGAGACGCCCGAAGGCGGCAAGGAAGCTGCCGAGTGAGCGCCTGACGCATCCCGCGCGGACACTGGGCCCGGTCTCGCGCGTCGCCGGCCTGCGACGCCCGAAGGCGATCGCGGATCGCGCGAACCTGGATGGCGGCGAGACGCTCTAGCTTGCAAGCGCCCGGGCGAGGGCGCAGAACTTCTCGATCGGCACGGTCTCGGCGCGGGCGGTGGGGGCGATCCCCGCATCGGCGAGGCGATCCTCGATGTCCGGGGCGAGCCCCTTGAGCGCGGCGCGCAGCATCTTGCGGCGCTGGTTGAAGGCGGCGGCGGTGACGCGCTGCAACGTGTCGGCCGGCGCGGGAAATCGCGGCGCCGGACGCGCCTCCAGATGGACCACCGCCGAGGCGACCTTGGGCGGCGGCGTGAAGGCCGCGGGCGGCAGCGTCAGCGCGATACGCGCGTCGCAGCGCCACTGCGCCAGCACGGCGAGCCGGCCATAGGCCTTGCTGCCGGGGTCGGCCACGATCCGCTCGGCCACCTCGCGCTGGAACATGAGCGTCAGGCTCTCCCAGAAGGGGGGCCAGACCTCGGGCGTGAGCCAGCGCACCAGAAGCTCCGTTCCCACGTTGTAGGGCAGGTTGGCGACGATCCGGATCGGCGGCGTCAGATACGTGCGCGGATCGACCCTGAGCGCGTCGCCCTGCACGACCGTGAGCCGCCCCGGCGCGGCGGCGGCGACCTCGTCCAGCGCGGGCAGGCAGCGCGCATCCTTTTCCACGGCGAGGACGTGGCGCGCGCCCTCCATCAGCAGCCCGCGCGTCAGACCCCCGGGGCCGGGCCCGACCTCGAAGATGTCCGACCCCGCGAGGTCGCCGGCGCTCCGCGCGATGCGGCGCGTGAGGTTCAGGTCGAGAATGAAGTTCTGTCCGAGCGCCTTGCGCGCGGCGAGGCCGTGGCGCGCGATCACCGCGCGCAGCGGCGGCAGCGCTTCGAGGCCGCTCATCGCACGTGCGGCGCGCGTGGCGAATTTTCGTACGAAAATTCGCGGATGGCCCCTGCGGGGTGAAAATTCTTCGTACGAAGAATTTTCCGGCCCCGGCTCATCCCTCCGCCTCCGCCAGATGCGCGGCGAGACGCAGCGCCGCGATCGTGGAGGCGGGATTGGCCCGTCCCGTGCCCGCGATGTCGAAGGCGGTGCCGTGATCCGGCGAGGTCCGCACGAAGGGGAGCCCCAGCGTCAGGTTCACGCCGCGGTCGAAATCCAGCGTCTTGATCGGGATCAGCGCCTGATCGTGATACATCGCCACCGCCGCGTCGTAGCTCGCGCGCGCGGCGGGGTGGAACATCGTGTCCGCCGACCGTGGGCCGTCGAGATCCAGGCCTCCGGCGCGCAGCCGCTCCAGCACCGGCGCGATCACCTCGATCTCTTCCCGGCCCATGCGACCGCCCTCGCCGGCGTGGGGGTTGAGCCCGGCGACCGCGATGCGCGGCCGGGCGAGGCCGAAGCGGGTGCGGAGCCCCTCGTCCGTGATCCGCAGCACTTTCTCCAGATGCGCCGCGGTCAGCGCGGCGGGCACCTCGGACAGGGCGATGTGGATCGTCGCCGGCACCACGCGAAGCTCGGGCGAGACCAGCATCATCACGACATCCTCGACGCCCGCGAGCGCGGCGAGGTACTCGGTATGTCCCGGATGGGCGAAGCCGGCGCCCTCCGCGAGGGCCTGCTTGTGGATGGGCAGGGTGCAGAGCGCCCGCGCGGCGCCCGCCTCCACGAGGGCCACGCCGCGCGCGATCGCGTCGATCACGCCCTGCGCGTTGGCCGGATCCGGGTGGCCGGGCGTCGCCGGGGCTGCGAAGGGATGCGCAAGCACGGGCAGACCGCGCGCGGCGGCCACCGCGGCCTCCTCGGGGGCGGCGATCTCGACCGACGGCGTGTCGGGGGGCATGTGGCGCGGGTCGCCGATCACGAAGAAGGGCAGTTCGGTGCCGAGCGCGGTCCACGCCTTCGCCGCGAGCTCGGGGCCGATCCCCGCCGGTTCGCCGCAAGTCACGGCGACAGGGCGCCGGGTCATGGCTCGACGATGCGGGCGTTCGCCCGAAGCTGTTGCAGATAACCCTCCGCGAGCGACTCGAGGCGGCGGTTCAGCAGGCTGCGCTCCACCTGCTCGCGGGACGTGTCCACCGCGGCCTCCGGGGTGCGCTGGCAGAGCATGAGCAACATCAGCGCGGGCGCGCCCTCGGGGCCGGTGCGCGTGAGCGCGGTCGAAACCTCGCCGGCGTCGAGACGGGCGAGTTCCATCGCCACGTCGCGCGGCAGGGCATCGGGCGCGGCGCTTTCGCGGATCAGGCGCTCCGGGGGCTGGCCCTTGGCGATCCCGTAGAGGTCGTCGCAACGGTCCACCCGCGCGCGGATGCGCTGCGCCTCGGCGCGCGCGTCCTCGCTGCGACCGCCGGGAATCAGGTAGGCGGCGTATTCGATTTCCGCGTAGTCGGGCGCCTCGTAGGCGGTCTCGTCCACGGCACGGAGCTGCAGCAGCGCAACCGCGCCGTCCACCGGCAGCGGGTCGGTCACCTCGCCGGGTGCAAGTGCGAGCAGGGTCTCGCGAAGCTGTTGAGGATAGCGCGTGATGGGCTGCCACTCGAGTCGACCGCCCTCGCGCGCCGAGGGGCTTGCGGAGAGCTCGCGCGCCGCCTGCGAGAAGTCCTCGACAGAGGTGATCTCGGACAGCCGCTCGGCCTGCGCGCGCGCGGCCTGCTCCTGACCGGGCTCGACGGGCAGCACGATCTCCGAGAGCAGGACCCGCAGGTTCGACGAGGCGCCCGCGCCGGCGAGCGCGCGGTCGATCGCTGTCTCCGAGGGGGCGGCGCGGGCGCCGAACCGCGCACGGACCACGTTGCGCCACGCGACGCCGGCGCGCACGAAGCGCTCGAAGGTGTCGCCCGCGATGTCCTGCTGCGCGAGGAGTTCCATGAACTCCTCGGTGCTCAGATCGCCGCGCGCGGCGAATTCGGCCATGCCCTCCTCGACATCCTCTTCATCGGGCAGCCGGTCGATGCGCGCCGCCTCCGCGAGTTGCAGCGTTTCGTCCACCAACTGCTCGCGCGCCGCCTCTTCCGGGTCGCCGGGCGCGTCGAGCAACGTGAGAAAGCGCGCGCGCTGTTCGACGTCGAAGCCCGAGATCACCGTGTCGTTCACCACGACCGCGGGCGAGAAAAGGCCCTGAGCCGCTGTCGCACCCGCGGTGAAGGCAGCCGCGAGAGCCAGAAGGCCGGCGGCCGCGAGACGCGCGGGGGCTTTCGGTCGCGTCAGTTGCATCTGCGTCGGTACTCCTTGGCGCTGCCGCCCGTGCTAAACCCTTTCAGCGCGATCGTCAGCCCGAAATCCGTGCTCGGCTCGAGGGTAACGGAACTGGCGAAGGTCCGCGAGGCGGAAAGGCGCACCTCCACGCATTCGTCGCGATAGGCCAGTCCGAAGTCCGCGCGCGCCGAGCGATCCTGCGCGATGTCGTAGCGCCAGCCGGCCGAGCCGGTCCAGTGCCGAGCGACGCGGTAGCTGCCGTCGAAGCCCCACTCCGAAAGGGATTTCTCCCGGTCCTCTGCGGCGTCCCGTTCGAGCAGGAGATAGGTCGCCGCAAGATCCAGCCGCTCGGTGCGCCAGCGTGCCCGGGCCTCGGCACGGGGCACGTCGAGGTCGGGACCGATGACGCCCCGGGCTGCGATTTCCAGTCCTTCGGCGATGGCGAACTCTCCGGCCAGGAGCCAGTCGGAGCGCGCGCCGTCGAGCCCGGAGGTCGGGCTGAAGGCGTCCTCCGCCTCGCGCCGCCAGACCCGCCCGAGCGTCAGGCCGAGGCTCCAGCCCTCTGCATCGAAGCGGCGCCAGCGCAGCCCGCCGGCCGCGCGCCAGCCGCGTTCCTGCCGGTCCGCGGCCGGGAAGCGGCTGAGCGACAGGAGGTTGGCGGAATCGAACTCGGCGGTGGTGCTCGCGTCGTTGGGAATGTCCGGGCGCGTCCCGCCCGACCATGCGATCATCGCCATCGGCTCCAGCAGGTGGCGCGCCCCGCCTGCGGAGACGCGCCGGAGCGGCCAGCGCAGCGTCACGCCGGTCTCCGGCGTCACCACCGTCTCGCGCGGGGCGGAGGTGCTGTCCTGCCGGACGCGGAAGCCGTCCGCGCGCAGGCCGGCCGAAAGCCCGAGGCGCAGGCCGGCCGGCCCCGTCCACCGCCGGCTCCAGCGCGCACCCGCCGAGACGCGTGCCATGTCGCGCCCGACGGTGTCGCGGCCAGAGACGCGGCGATGCGCGTGGACCCCGGCGAAAAGGCGCAGCTCGCCGCCCGCCCGGCGCGGGAAAAGCCGGCGTTCGTGGCGCAGGTCGAACACCAGCGACGGCAGCGTCGCGTCGTCCTCGCCCTCGCGCAGCGACTGGTAATGCGCCAGTCCCGCCTCGAAGACCGCGTCTCGGCGCACGCGCGAGAGCACGAGCTCGCTGTCGAGGCGGTCGGTTCCCGTCACGCCGTACTCGGTCAGATAACGGTCGTCCGAGGTCGTCTCGAGCCTGAGGTCGAGGCGGTAGCCGCGCCCGACCGCGAAGGTGCCGTCGGCGAAGAGATATCCGCGCAGTCGGTCGGGGCGCAGGTCATCGGTTCCCAGCGCGCCGCGCAGCTCCAGGTCGCCGCGCACGAAGGCCTGCCGATAGCGGAACGCGAGCGAGCGCGCTTCGGGCGACAGGTGGGGCGCGAGCGTCAGGTCGCGGTGTGGCCCGAGCGGGATGAAATAGGGAAGCCGCAGGCCCGGCCCGAGCTGCGTGGTGCTCTGCACCTCGGGCACCAGGAAGCCGCGGGCCCGCGGATTGGTCGGGTCCGGCAGCCGCAGACGCGGCAGGTAAAACACCGGGACATCGAGCACGCGCAGCTGCGCCTCGTCGAAGTAGAGTTGCCGGTCCGCCTCGTCGTGGAGCACCCGGCGCGCGCGGATCTGCCAGAGCGGCGCGCGCCCGCGTGCGCAGACCTGACAGGAGGTGACCGAGGTGTTCGTGAGGACCGTGTAGCGCCCCTCGCTCCGGTCGATGCGCGCCGCCGCGAGCTGAAGCTGGCGGTCGAGCACGAGGCGCGCGCTCCGGATCAGCCCGTCGCGCAGGTCGCGGTCGAGCGATGCCGCCGCGGCGATCAGCACGGTGTCGCCGCCGCCTTCGGAGAGCCGGAGCGGCCCCTCGATCCCGAGGCGGCCCGTGCCGGCGTCGTAGCTGATGCGCGCCGCCTCGAGCCGGCGGTCGCCCTGCACGACCTCGACGCCGCCCTCGGCCACGAGCCGCTCTTCGCCGTCCAGATAGACGGTATCGGCGACGAGGATCGCGGGCGCCGGCGCGGTCCCTGCGGTGTCCGCGGGCTGCGCGCGGACCTCGCCTGCGGTGGCGAGCGCAAGCGCGAGCGCCGCAATCCGCAGCAGGCCGGGCATCACCCTTCCTCCCGCTGGAGCAGCAGGCCGAGCGCGAGCAGGAGCGCGGCGACCGGCGGGGTCCATGCCGCGATCCATGGCGTGATCTGGCCCGTCTCCCCGAGCACCTGCGCGAGGTTGCGGACGTAGTGGAGCCCGAACCCGAGAAGCACCGCGGCGAGCACGTTGAGCCCCGTGCGCCCGGCGCGCGGATGCCGCATCGTGAAGCCGGCCGCGACGATCACCAGGGCGACGAGGAAGACGGGCCGCGCCAGCTCCATCTGCAACCAGACGGTATGACGGCGGGCGGAAAAGCCTGCCGATTCGAGATCGCCGATGAAGTCCGGCAACTGCCAGATCGCCACCGCGTCGGGCTGGCCGAAGCTGTCGCGGATCCGGTCCCGTGTGAGGGTCGAGGTCAGGGTCAGCCGGTCGAGCCGTCGCGCGCCGGCCTCGGGCGTCACGCCGGCTGCGAGCGGCCAGACCTTCACGTCGAAGAGCGTCCAGACGCCGTCGCCGAGGGCGGCACGCGCCGCCTCGATCCGGCGCTCCGGCCCGCCGTCGGGGGCATATTCGACGAAGCTCGCCTCGTAGAGCACGGTCGCGTCCGGGTTGGTCCGCGTGGCGCGGATCACCGTCTGTCCCGCTTCGCCCCCCTGCCGGAGCCAGAGCCCCTCCCGCCCGATCGAGAGAACCGAGCCGTCGCCGGTGTAGAGCTCGCGCAGGTCGGCGTGGCGCTTCGAGGTCGCGGCGACGATCGGGTTGAGCATCGCCACCGCGAGCGCGCCGATCACCGCGGCGACGATCACCGGCCCGACCAGCGCCACCAGCCCCGAGCGCCCGGCCGCGCGGGTGACCACCAGCTCCGAGGACCGCGCGAGCCCCAGAAAGAGCGCGATCGCGGCGAGGATCACGACGAGCGGCAGGAACTCGTAGAAGCCGGCGGGCAGGTTGAGCAGCGTGAGCGTCAGCACCTGCCGGAAGCTCAACGCGCCGTCGGCGCGGCGGACCTGCTCGATCAGGTCGATGAGGCCGACGAAGAGCGTGATCGAGGCGGCGGTGGTGAGGAAGAGCACCGCGAAGCGGCGGGCGAAATAGCGATGAAGGGTCATGCCGCCGCGCCTCCGCGCGGGGCGGGCCGGCGGCGCGTTCGCGCGGCGTAGGCCAGAAGCGCGCCCGCGATCGCAAGCCCCACCACGCTCGGCAGGTAGACGGCGGGCCAGGCGCGCGCGACGCTCTGCACGAGGTTGCCGAGCGCGCCTTCGACCATCTTCACGACCACGAGCAGCATCACGGCGAGCGCGATCTGCGGGCCGAGCCCCATGCGGCTGAAGCCCCCGGCGAGCAGCGTCGCCACCCCGATGAGCGCCGCCACGACGGCCAGCAGCGGCTGCTGGAGCCGCATGTGCGCCTCCTCCAGCACGCGGGCGCGGGTCGTGCCGATACGCTCTGCCACGCCGGCCGGGTCGGCCAGAAGCGTGAGCGTCGGCAGATGCGAGCGCTTGTCGCGCGAGGGCTGCGCCGCCGCGATCAGCCGGCTTATGTCGTAGGCGAACTCCTCGAACCGCGTCACGGAGAGGCGCAGGTCGTCGGCGTCGAGCGTCTGCGCGAGCCCCTCGACCATGACGAGTTGCGCGTTGTCACCGTCGCGCAGCAGGAAGGCGCGCTCGGCGGTGTAGGTCACGGGCCGGTCGGCGCGGCGCCGGTCCGAGAGGTAGACGTCGCGCAGCTCGCCCTCGGCGGTGATCTCGCGGATGTAGAATGTCACGCCGTCCGTCGGATGCAGGAACGTGCCCTCGCGCAGGAGCCGTGCAGAGACCGACGCGGACAGCTCGGCCTCGCGCCGGTCGAGTTCGACATCGGCTGCCGGCACGAGAAGGTTGGTCAGCGCCGCCATCAGCGCCGCGACGATCAGCCCGAAGACCCCGACGGGCCGCGCGATGCGCCAAGGGGAGAAGCCTGTCGCCTGCATGACCGTCAGCTCGCTTTCGCCGGCGAGGCGGTTGACGACATGGACCGTCGCCGCGAAGGCCGCCATCGGCAGGACCATCGCGATCACCTTGGGCAGCCAGAGCAGGGTGAACTCCAGAAAGATCATCGCCGAATGGCCGTCGGCCACCAGGTCGTCGAACAGGATCACCGCCCGGTTGACCCAGTAGACGCCGACGAGGACGAGCGAGAAGAATCCGAACAGCACCATGAGCTGCCCGATCAGATATCGGTCGAATCTCGCCAAGCGGTCCCCCTCAGGCCCGGTGCGGCCGGAGCCTACCGGAACCCGCCGGGGGGGTGAACTCCAATCTGGTCATCCGGCGGGACGGGCTCTAGGACTCGTCTGACGCCCGACCCGAGCAGCAAAGAGGACCTCCCATGACCGAGCCAGCCACCGTCCGTTTCGCGGCCCCCGACGCCGACGCGCTCGCCGAGTGCAGTGGGCGGGTCGCCGTCCTGACCGAGCCCGGCGCGCGGCTCGATCAGGTGGCACGCCGCCTCAACCGGCTGACCAAGGGCGCGGTCGAGCGCGCGGTGGCGTCGCCCGCCTTCGAGAAGGTCGGGCGGGGCGAGGCGATGACGCTCGCCTGGCCCGCGGGCGTCGCGGCCGAGGCGATCGAGATCGTGAACCTGCCGTCCCGCCCGACGGCAGCCGAGGCGCGCAAGGCCGGCGCCGCGCTCGCGCGCGCGGCCAAGGGGGCCGATGTCACGGTGATCGGTGCCAACCGCCGCCATCTGCACGAACTGGCCTTCGGCGCCGCGCTGCGCGGGTATGCCTTCAACGATCACAAGTCGGCGGGCGACGACGCCGGGGAGGGCCGCGGCACGATCACGGTCTGGAGCCCGAAGCCCGAGGAGGCCGAGGCCGCCTACACCCCCCGCGCCGCGGTGGCAGAGGGGGTCTTCTTCACCCGCGATCTCGTCAGCGAACCCGCCAACGTGCTGACCACGACCGAGTTCGCCGATCGGCTGAGCGCCCTCTCCGACATGGGCGTCGAGGTCGAGGTGCTCGACGAGGCGGAGCTCGAAGAGCTCGGCATGGGCAGCCTGCTGGCCGTGGGGCAGGGCTCGGCGGCGCCCTCCAAGGTGGTCGTCATGCAGTGGAAGGGCGGCGAGGCCGGGGCCGCACCGCTCGCGCTCTGCGGCAAGGGCGTGGTCTTCGACACTGGCGGCATCTCCCTCAAGCCCGCGCAGGGCATGGAGGACATGACCATGGACATGGGCGGCGCGGGCGTCGTCGCCGGCGTGATGAAGGCGCTCGCCGGGCGCAAGGCGAAGGCCAACGTCGTGGGCCTCGTCGGGCTGGTCGAGAACATGCCCTCGGGCACCGCGATCCGCCCCGGCGACGTGCTGACCTCGATGAAGGGCGACACCATCGAGGTCATCAACACCGACGCCGAGGGCCGGCTCGTGCTGGCCGACGTGATGTGGTACGCGCAGGAGCGGTTCCGGCCCGCCGGGATGATCGACCTCGCCACGCTGACGGGCGCCATGATCATTGCGCTCGGCCACGAGAAGGCGGGGCTTTTCTCCAACGACGACCCGCTCTGCGGCGCGCTCGAGAAGGCCGCCGAGGCGGAGGGCGAGGGCGCCTGGCGCCTGCCGATGGGCGAGGCCTACGACGAGCTTCTGAAGTCCGACATCGCCGACATGAAGAACGTGGGCGGGCGCTCCGCGGGCTCGATCACGGCGGCGCAGTTCCTGCGCCGCTTCGTGAAGGAGGGCACGCCCTGGGTCCACATCGACATCGCCGGCGTCGCGCGCGTGGCCAAGGACACCACGCTCGCGCCCAAGGGGGCGACGGGCTGGGGGGTCATGGCGCTCGACCGGCTGGTGGCCGACCGCTTCGAGGGCTGATGGGCGACGCCTACTTCTACCACCTCACGCGCCGCCCGCTCGAGGCGGCGCTGCCGCAGCTGCTCGAGGCCTCGCTCTCGCGCGGCTGGCGGGTGGCGGTGCGCGGCCGCGAGGCGGAGCGCCTCGACTGGCTCGACGAGAAGCTCTGGCTCGGCCCGGAGGAGAAATTCCTCCCCCACGGCCGGGCCGGCGGGCCGCATGACGCGCGCCAGCCCGTGCTTCTGACCACCGGGCGCGCGGCACCGAACGGCGCGGCCTGCCTCATGGCGGTGGACGGCGCCGAGGTGGCACCGGAGGAGGTGCAGGCGCTGGAGCGGGTCTGCATCCTCTTCGACGGCAACGATCCATCCGCGCTTGACCGGGCGCGTGGCCAATGGGCGGCACTGACCGGCGCGGGCTGCCGCGCGCAGTACTGGTCCGAGGAATCGGGCCGCTGGGAGAAGAAGGCGGAGCGCTGAGGCTCAGACCGACAGAAGCCGCACGCCCTCCATGCGCCCGATCTCGGCCACGTCCTCCTCGTAGGCCGCTGTAAGGTCGTCCACGGTCTCATCGGTCCAGTCGGGGATGTCGAGTTCCTCTTCCACCATCTCGTCGACCGCGTATTTGTCGAGGAAAGCGAGCATCGTGCGCCGTTTCAGCGGCTCGGTCAGGTCCGGGTGCTCGCCGAGATAGGCGCGGAAGCGCTGCATCCCTTCGGCCGACATGATCTCCGAGAGCACATCGAAGGCGCCGGCGATCTTCGTGCCTTCCTCCAGTCCCGCGATGTCGCGCAGGATCGTGCCCCAGAGCACCGGGCTGTCCTCCGAACACCAGACCGTGATCGGCACGTCCGGCACGCCCTCGCGCAGCCGGCCGATCAGGTTGGACCAGCGCATGTCGCTCGGGTCGAGTCCGTCCATCATGTCGGCGAGCGACGCGTCCTTGCGGATCGCCAGCACGGCGGGAAGGAAGGAGGCCGGGTCGCGGATCGCGAGACGCAGCTCGACGGTGTCGCCTTCGAAAAGACGGCGCAGGTTCGCCAGCCGTTCCTCGGCCTGCGGAAAGAGCACGCCGCCGGCGAAGGCCTGCTGCGGCGCCGCGAAAAAGCGGTCGTTGGACAGCACGAGGCGCGTGACTTCCTCCTCCGGCCGGTC
This sequence comes from Rhodosalinus sp., assembly GCF_041685465.1. Taxonomy (NCBI): domain Bacteria; kingdom Pseudomonadati; phylum Pseudomonadota; class Alphaproteobacteria; order Rhodobacterales; family Paracoccaceae; genus Rhodosalinus; species Rhodosalinus sp. The sequence goes on from NZ_JAWLFS010000043.1 coordinate 10,401, forward strand.
GAGCAGCGCGTCGAGAAGCACCTCGCGCGCCTCGGGCGCCGGGTCGGCCCGGCGCATGGACACCACCGTATCGCGCAGGAGCTGGCGGTAGCGCGCCGGATCCGGCAGCGCGATGCCGCGCGCCGCGAAGCTCTCGGCGTTGCGCGCGAGCGTCTTCATCAGGCGCCCGTCATCGGTGGCCAGAGTTCCGGCGTGGAGGATGATGTGCATGCCTGTCGCCCCTGCTGTGCCTGCCCGTCTCAGCATAGCCGGGATGCGCGGCGCAGGAAACCACCCAGGGCGGGCGCCACCCGTGGTCGCCCCTGACCGATCGGCGACAATAGGCCGGAATCGCGGGATTAATAAAAACGAACATTAATCGGGAAAATCTTCCGGTCAGGATCGCGGCGCAACAAGCGCGCAGAAAATGCCGGTCCCTGCGTCCGTCGGGGCAGAAGGGAGGCGTTCGACGAAAACTAAAACCGAATTTTGGTCGGTGTAAATCGGGGTTTACTCACGGCTTTCGCTCCGCGTAAAGCTGTGGGCGGTAATCGCACGCGATCCGCTCCGGAGAATTCGGCGAGCTTCATGGTCCAGAAGAAGAAACCGGAAATCCGCGAGGCCATACTTGCCGCTGCCTATGATCTCTTTCGAGATCGTGGATATGCCTTTTCCACCGTCTCGGCGATCGCGCGCGCCGCGGACACCTCGGCGGCCAATATCTACGTCTATTTCGGATCGAAGCTCGACATATTCCTCGAGCTCTACGAGCCGTGGATGATGGGCCGCATCGACGCGCTGCATGAAAAGGTCCGCAGCATCCCCGAGCCGGACGTCCGGCTGAAGGCGTTCCTGCATACGCTCTGGCACGACATTCCCGTCGAGGAGAACGGTTTCTCCAGCAACGTCCTTCAGGCGCTCGCCACGGTGCCCGAGGACGACCCCCGGATCCGCGACCTGTCGCGCCGCGCCGAGGCGCGCATTTCCGAGATTCTGGTCGAGACCCTTCCGGAGGACCGCCGGCACCTCGCCGGGGACGGTGCGCTCGCCCGGCTGCTCGCCGCGGCGAGCGACGGGTTCTCCGTCAATCACCACGACCAGAGCTCGCTGGAACTGACCCGCGCGGCGGTGGATCTCACCGCGCGTCTGATGCTCGGCCGCCCCGGATAGCTCGGCCGCCCCGGTCATCCGCCAGACCGGCCCGCGATGCGCCCGAGCCCCACCGCCGACAGGAGCCCGTTGCCCGAGAGGTAGCCCGAGTCGCCCGCCCCCGAGACGCCGACGGCGGCGCCGCCCGTGGCGAAGAGGCGCCGGCAGGGCGTGCCGTCGGCGCGGACCGCGCGCGCCTCCGGCGTCACGGCGAGCCCGCCCTGCGTGTGAAAGAGCGCGCCGGTGACGCGCACCCCGCAGAAAGGGGCCGCGAGCGCCGGCACCGCGCCGAAGCGGCGGCCGAAGGCGTCCGGTGCCCCGGCGCCGCGGGCGGCCTCCGCCTCCGCGAGCGTGTCGGCAAGGGCATCGGAGGGCAGGCCGAAGGCGGCGGCGAGCTCCTCCACCGTGTCGGCCGTCTTGACCGCGCCCTGCGCCTCGGCCGCTCGGAAATCGGCGAACTGCCGGGCGACGCCCGCGATGCGCGCGTCGAAGACCGTGACCGCCTGCCCGCCGGGCTGGGCGAGGACGGCGCGCGCGGCCTCGGAGTAGCCCTGCGCCTCGTTCCAGAAGCGGCGGCCGTCGGCGTTCACCTGCGCGCCGCCCTCGGCGATCACGGCCCAGGTGATCAGGATGCCGTGCGGATGCGCGACGTTGCCGTGGCCCTGATAGGCGCCGAGATGCGCGGTCGCGAGGCCCAGCGCCTCGGCCCAGTCGAGCGCCTCGCCCTGGTTGCCGGCATGGCCGAAGTAGAGCGCATCGGCGATCCCGGGCATGTGGCGCGCGACCCGGCGCTTGTTGCCGCCGTAGCCGTTGCAGGCGAGGATCACGCGCCCCGCGCCGATCTCCTCCACCGTGCCGTCGGGCAGGCGGGCCGCCACGCCCGCGACCTCGCCCCCGGCGTCGGTGAAGAGCGTTTCCACCTGCCGCTCGCAGACGATGGGCACGCCGCGCGCCTCGCAACGGCTGCGCAGCGCATCGACGAGCGAGGCCCCCGCGCGGTCCGGCAGCCCATGCATCCGGCGGCGCGAATGGCCGGGATAGTCGAAATCCTCGACGAGTGTCAGGGGCAGGCCGAGGCCATCCGTCAGCCAGGCCACCGCCTCGGGGATCGCCCCGGTCAGGGCGGCGACGAGCGCCGGATCGGCCTCGCCGTGCGCCTTCGCCTGGATGTCGGCGGCGAAACGCTCCGGGTCGTCCTCGATCCCTGCGGCGCGCTGCTGCGCGGTGGCGGCGGCGGGGATCAGCCCGGCCGAGAGCGCGGTGGAGCCCGCGGGCACCGGGTCGCGCTCCAGCACCAGCACCTCCTCGCCCGCCTCGTGGGCCGAGAGCGCGGCCACCATTCCGGCCGCGCCGGCGCCGATCACCAGCGTCTCGACCTCGAGCGGCCAGGCCGGCGGGGCAGGGCGGAGGCTCACCCCTCGCCCCCGTCGTAGCGTCCGCCCGCCTCCAGCATCGCGGGCGTGCCGATGCGCGCGTTGAGCTCCGCGAAGTCGAACATGCGGTCCGCGAAGGGCCGGTTGGTGCCGTGGGTGGCGAGGCTCGCGTAGTAGTCCTCCGCCGCGCGGGCCAGCGCGCGGACGATCCCGCCCGGGAATATGACGAGCGAATAGCCCATCGCGCCCAGATCGGCGGCCGAGGTGACGGGCGTGACGCCGCCCTCGACCATGTTCGCCATCAGCGGCACCCGCCCCGCGAAGCGCGCGGCCACCGCGCGCAACTCCTCGCCCGAGCGCGGCGCCTCGACGAAGAGCGCGTCGGCCCCGGCGGCGACGTAGGCCTCCGCGCGCTCCAGCGCGGGCTCGAACCCCTCGACCCCGATCGCGTCCGTGCGCGCGATGATGAGCGTCTCGGCGCTTTCGCGCGCGTCGGCCATGGCGCGGATCTTGCCCGCCATCTCGGCCGCCGGGATCAGCCGCTTGTCGGCCAGATGTCCGCAGCGCTTCGGGAAGCTCTGGTCCTCCACCTGCAGAGCATTGGCGCCCGCGCGTTCGTAGGTGCGCATGGTGCGCTGCGCGTTGAGCGCGTTGCCGAAGCCCGTGTCGGCGTCGATCACGATGGGCAGCGCGACGCGGTCGCGGATCGCCGCCAGCGTCTCGGCCATCTCCGACATGGTGGTGAGCCCGATGTCGGGTCGCCCGAGCCGCGTGTAGGCGACCGCCGCGCCGGAGAGGTAGAGCGCCTCGAAGCCCGCCGCCTCGGCGAGCGCGGCGGTCAGCCCGTCGTAGACGCCGGGCGCGACGAGCGCGGGGGCGCGGGCGAGGCGGGCGCGCAGGCGCTCCATCACGCGAGCCCCGGCAGGCTGAGCACGCTTTCGCAGGTCTCCTGCTGGGTGACCGAGCCGAGGGCGATCAGCGTGGCCTCGTGCACCTCCGGTTTGAAGGCGCCGCAGCCGTCGGCGAGGAGGATCGTGCGGTAGCCGCGCATGTGCGCATCGCGGACCGTGCTCGCCACGCCGCCGTTCGTGACGATGCCGCCTATGATCAGCGCCTCGATGCCGAGCGCCTTCAGGATATACTCGAGCCGTGTCTGATAGAAGGCGGAATAGGCGACCTTTTCTACCGTGTAGTCAGGCGGCTGCAGAAGATCGACCGCGGCGTTGCCCCATCCGCCGGGCGCGAAGTCGCCGGTGGTCAGGAAGGGGCGCAGCGCCTTCAGGTGCGGCGCGATCAGCGGCTCCGCGCCACCGGGCCGCGGCACCAGCGTGAACTGGGCCGAGACGAAGAGACCGCCCCTCGCGCGCACCGCGTCGATCACCGGCTTCACCCGCGCGGGCAGCTCGGGCAGGCCCGGTCCCGTCTGCCCGGCGCGGCCGTAGGCGCCCTCGGGGTGCAGGAAGTCGTTCTGCAGGTCGATCGTCAGCACCGCGGTACGGGCGGGGTCGAGGGGGGCGTCGTGGCTCATGCCGCGCTCTCCTTGGCTGTCAGAAGGACGTTGCCGTGCGGGTCCACGAGGGCCTCGAGCCACGGCTCGACGAAGATCGTCGCGTCGGGCTGCTCGAGCACTGCCGGCCCCTCGATCCGCGTGCCAACGGGCAGGGCGAGCCGGTCGAAGACCCGCGCCTCGTGCCAGTCGCCTTGTGCATAGACCGGCCGCACGCCCTTGGCGGCGCCGTCGAGGCGCGCGTCCGGGTCGGGGGCAAGGGTGGCGAGGTCGAACTTCGGCCGCGTGCCGATCACCGCCGTGCGCAGGTTCAGCACGCGGATCGGGCTCGTCAGCAGGCGGCCGTAAAGCTCGCGGTAGGTCGTCTCGAAGGCGGCGCGGATCGCGCCGGCGGAGATCGGTTTCACCGTCGCGCCGTCCATCCCGACGGCGACCGGTACGGCGACGGTGTGCGTCTGCCCGAGATAGGCCATGTCGAGCTCGATCCGCACCTCGCGCCCGGCGAAGCCGGTGTCGGCCGCATCGAGCGTGGCGTTGCCCCCGTCGACATGCGCCTGCACCCGGTCGCGCAGTGCAGCGACGTCGAGATCGTCCAGCATCCCGTTGATCGTCTGCACGAAATCCTGCCGCATGTCGGCGATCACGCAGCCGAGCGCGGAGGTCACGCCCGGATAGCGCGGCACCAGCGCGCGGGCGAGGCCCACCTCCGCGATCATCGCGCCGGCGTGCAGCGCGCCGCCGCCGCCGAAGGGCATGTAGACGAAACGCTCCGGGTCGAATCCCCGCTCGATCGAGACGAGGCGGATGGCCCCCGCCATGGCGGAGGTGGCGACGCGCACGATCGCCTCCGCCGCCGCCATGAGGTCGAGGCCCAGCGGCTCGGCCACGTGGCGGCGGATCGCCGTCTTCGCGCCTTCGAGATCGAGCGCGCCCAGCCCGTCGCCGAGGGGGCGGGCGGGGTCGATCCGGCCGAGCACGATATTGGCGTCGGTGACCGTGGGTCGGTCGTTGCCGCGCCCGTAGGCCACGGGGCCGGGATCGGAGCCGGCGCTTTCCGGGCCGATCTGCAGGAGCCCGCCGGCGTCAACGCTCGCGATGGAGCCGCCGCCCGCGCCGATGGTGGCGATCTCGATCATCGGCGTGCGCACGACGAGGCCGAAGTCGATGGCGGTCTGCGGCGAGAGCACCGTCTCGCCCCCCGCGATCAGCGAGACGTCGAAGCTCGTGCCGCCCATGTCGCCGGTGATGACGTTGGAAAACCCAGCGCTTTCGGCGATGTAGCCCGCCGCGATCACGCCGGCGGCCGGGCCCGAAAGCGCCGTGCGCACCGGCAGGCGGCAGGCGGTGTCCACCGACATCACGCCGCCGTTCGACTGCACGATCAGGAACTCGCCGCCGAAGCCCTCGCCCGCGAGCGCGGTTTCGAGCCGGTCGAGATAGCCCGCGACCTCGGGTTGCAGGTAGCCGTTGAGCGCGGTCGTGGAGAAGCGCTCGAACTCGCGGATTTCCGGCAGGATCTCGGAGGAGGCCGCGACATGCGCGTTGGGCCAGACCTCGCGCAGGGCGGCCACGGCGCGCGCCTCGTTCTCCGGGTTGGCGTAGGCGTTGACGAAGAGCACGACGACCGACGCGCAGCCCTGATCGAGCAGTGCGCGGCCCGCGGCGCGCACCGCGTCGAGGTCCACCGCCCGCTCCACCGTGCCGTCGGCCAGCACCCGCTCGGGCACCTCGAGGCGCAGGTCGCGCGGCACCACCGGCACGAAATCGCCCCTGAGCCCCCAGGTGCG
>NZ_JAWLFS010000258.1:0-3930 GCF_041685465.1 Rhodosalinus sp.
CTGATCGAGAAGGCGGATCTTCAGAAAACCTTCGTCCTGCGCCGCATCCTCAACCCGATGGGGACGACCGACGCGATCGAGTTCCTGCTTTCCAAGCTGAAGCAGACCAAGACGAACTCGGAATTCTTCGATTCGATGAACACGTGAAGGGGCGCGCCGTGCGCGGTGCGACGGGTCCGTGAGCGACACGATCTTCGCCCTGGCCTCTGCGCGGGGTCGCGCCGGCGTCGCGGTAATCCGCGTTTCGGGCCCGGCCGCGGCCGTGGCGGCCGAAACGCTCGCCGGGTCCCTTCCTCCGCCGCGCCACGCGGTGCTGCGCGTCCTTCGTGGTGCAGGTGGGGATGAAATCGACCGCGGACTCGTGCTGTATTTCCCGAAAGGTGCGAGTTTCACGGGCGAGGATGTGGTGGAGCTTCAGGTGCACGGAAGCCCCGCGGTGGTCACGGCGCTGTCTCGGGAACTTGGCGCAATGCCGGGTCTCCGCATGGCCGAGGCGGGAGAGTTCACGCGTCGCGCCTTCGAGAACGGGCGCATGGACCTTGCACAGGTGGAAGGTCTCGCCGATCTGATCGAGGCGGAGACGGAACGCCAGCGTGTGCAGGCGCTGCGGACGCTCTCCGGCGCGCTTGGTGCGCGGGCGGAGGAATGGCGGGCAGATCTCCTGCGGGCCGCCGCGCTGCTGGAGGCGACGATCGACTTCGCGGACGAGGAGGTGCCCGTCGACGTGAGCGACGAGGTGCGCGGGCTGATCGACCGCTGCCATGCCTCGCTTCGGGCGGAAATCGATGGCGCCCGCGCCGCGGAGCGCGTGCGCGAAGGGTTCGAGGTTGCGATCGTCGGGCCGCCGAATGTCGGAAAATCCACGCTTCTCAATACCCTGGCACGTCGCGAGGCCGCTTTGACATCCGAGATCGCGGGGACGACGCGCGATGTGATCGAGGTCCGGATGGATCTCGACGGGTTGCCGGTCACGCTGGTGGATACGGCCGGCCTGCGGGAGACGGAGGACCACGTGGAACGCCTCGGTGTGGAACGCGCCCGTGCCCGCGCTGCGGATGCCGACCTGCGGGTGATCCTGACGGAACCGGGGGAGGGGCCCGCACTCGCCCCCGAGGAGGCAGACATCGTCGTCTCGGCGAAGGCCGATCTGCATGGGGCCGGGGTGTCCGGGCTCACGGGGCAGGGGGTGGATGCCCTCGTCGCCCGGATCGTGGAGCGGCTGGAAGCACGGGTCGCCCCGTCCCCCGTGGCCACGCGGGAACGGCACCGGCAGGCGATGCAGGCTGCGGTGGCGGCGCTCGACGTGGCGCGCGACGGGCTGGCGCATGGGCCGGAGCGATATGATATATGCGCAGAGGATCTTCGCAGTGCGATTCGCGCGCTCGAGTCCCTCACCGGTCGGATCGACGTGGAGAACGTCCTGGGCGAAATCTTCGCATCCTTCTGCATCGGCAAGTGACGGATCACGGCGGGAGTGTTCCACGTGAAACACGAGAGCTTCGATGTCATCGTCGTCGGCGGTGGCCACGCGGGCAGCGAGGCCGCCCATGCGGCGGCACGCGCCGGCGCGTCGGTCGCGCTCGTCACCCTGTCGCGTGACGGGATCGGCGTCATGTCCTGCAACCCCGCGATCGGCGGCCTCGGCAAGGGTCACCTTGTCCGTGAGATCGACGCGATGGACGGTGTGATGGGTCGTGTCGCCGACGCCGCAGGGATCCAGTTCCGTCTCCTGAACCGTCGAAAGGGGCCTGCGGTGCAGGGTCCGCGCGCCCAGGCGGATCGCAAGCTCTACCGTGAGGCGATGCGCGCCGAGATGGAGGGTCACCCCGGTATTACCATCGTGGAAGGCGAAGTGACCGACTTCGCGCTGGATGGGGACCGGGTCGCCGGCGTCGTGCTGGCCGACGGGGCGCAAGTTCCGGCGCGTGCGGTGGTGCTTACGACGGGCACCTTCCTGCGGGGCGTCATCCACATCGGGGAGGAGCGCCGTTCCGGTGGCCGGATGGGCGACAAGCCGTCGGTGCGCCTTGCCGAACGGATCGACAGTTTCGGCCTTCCGCTCGGGCGGCTGAAGACCGGGACGCCCCCTCGGCTCGACGGGGGCAGCATCGCCTGGGATCGCCTCGAATCACAGCCGGGCGACGACGAGCCGGCGATGTTCTCTTTCCTGAACCGCGTGCCCACCGCGCGGCAGGTGGCCTGCGGGATCACGCACACGAACCCGCGGACGCATGCGATCATCCGGGAAAACCTCCATAAATCCGCCATGCACAGCGGCGGAATCACCGGTGTCGGACCGCGGTATTGCCCCTCGATCGAGGACAAGGTGGAGCGATTCGCCGACAAGGACTCGCACCAGATCTTCCTGGAGCCGGAAGGGCTCGACGACGACACGGTCTATCCCAATGGCATATCGACCTCGCTCCCCGCGGAGGTTCAGGAGGCTTACGTAAGCTCCATCACCGGTCTCGAGCGTGCCGTCATCAGGCAGCCGGGCTACGCCATCGAATATGATTACGTCGACCCGCGCGCGCTGACGGCGACGCTCGCACTGCGTGACGTGCCGGGTCTTTACCTCGCCGGCCAGATCAACGGGACGACGGGCTACGAGGAGGCCGCAGCGCAGGGTCTCGTCGCCGGGATCAACGCGGCACGCGCCGCGCGCGATGAAGAGCCCGCCTGGTTTCAGCGATCGGAAAGTTACATCGGCGTGATGGTCGATGATCTCGTGACCCGTGGTGTGACCGAGCCATACCGCATGTTCACCTCACGGGCGGAGTATCGCCTGTCGCTCCGGGCGGACAATGCCGACCAGCGGTTGACGCCGCGGGCCATGGAGCTCGGCCTCGTGTCGGAACGGCGCCGTGCTTCCTTCACCGACAAGATGGAGCGGCTGGAGGCCGGGCGTGCGGCGCTTGGCGCGGTGAGCGCGACGCCGATGGACCTTGGGCGCATCGGGTTGAAGGTCAAGCAGGACGGCTCTCGGCGGTCCGGCATGGACATTCTCGCCTTTCCGGATGTCGGCTTCGAGTCGGTGGTGCGGCTGGACCCCGCGCTTGCCGATGTCGACCCGGACGTGCGGCGCCAGCTGGAGCGCGAGGCGCTTTACGCCAATTACATCGAGCGGCAGAAACGGGACATCGACGCGCTGCGCCGCGACGAGGCGGTTGCGATTCCCGCAGGGTTCGACTTTCGAGCGCTGAACGGGCTTTCGAAGGAGCTCGCTGACAAGCTGTCGACGGCGCGGCCCGAGACGCTGGCGCAAGCCGGCCGGATCGATGGAATGACGCCGGCGGCGCTGACCCTGATCCTCGCAGCGGTGCGCAAGGCCGACCGATTGCGCGCGGCAGGATGAGCCAACCGTCACAGGACCTGGCTGTTTCACGTGAAACGGAGGAGCGGCTTTCGGTGCTCCTCGGGCTCGTTGCGAAGTGGACACGCCGCATCAATCTCGTCGCACCAAGCACGGTGCCCGATGGCTGGCGTCGGCATGTCCTTGATTCGGTGCAGGTTCATCGCGCCGCACCGCCGGCGCGCCACTGGGTGGACCTTGGCACGGGCGGTGGCTTTCCGGGCCTCGTGATCGCCATTCTTGAAGCGGAGCGTGCGACGCCGGCGCAGGTCACGTTTGTCGAGAGCGATCGGCGCAAATGCAGTTTCCTGCGCACCGCGCTGCGGGAGACCGGGGCGACAGCCCGGGTCATCGACGCCCGGATCGAGGCCGTGCCGCCGCTTGGCGCCGATGTTCTTTCGGCCCGCGCGCTCGCGCCGCTCGGCACGCTTCTCGGGTTCGCTGCGCGCCATCTTCTGCCCGACGGAACGGCGCTTTTTCCGAAGGGCGCGCGCTGGCGCGACGAAGTTCAGGCCGCGCAGCAAGACTGGACCTTCTCGGCCGACGCGATTCCGAGTATGACGGATCCCGACGCCGTT
>NZ_JAWLFS010000259.1:0-3923 GCF_041685465.1 Rhodosalinus sp.
AGGTGCCCGGACTTCGCCGCCTTGGTGGCGAGATAGGCGGTGTTCTCCGCCGTGCGCCCGACGGCGAGCGGCACCCGCTCGACGACACGCAGGCCCTGCTCCGCCATCATGTCGAGCTTGGCGGGGTTGTTCGTCATCAGCCGCACCTCGGAGAACCCCATGCGGCGCAGGATGTCGGAGCCGATGCGGAAATCGCGCTCGTCATCCTCGAATCCGAGGCGATGATTCGCCTCCACCGTGTCGAAGCCCTGATCCTGCAGGGAATAGGCGCGCATCTTGTTCGCGAGCCCGATGCCCCGCCCCTCCTGGTTGAGGTAGAGCAGGACGCCCGCGCCCTCCGCCCCCATCTGCGCCAGCGCACCGCGCAGCTGCGGGCCGCAGTCGCACTTGAGGCTGCCGAGCACGTCGCCGGTGAAGCACGCCGAGTGCAGCCGCGCCAGCACCGGCGCGTCGCGCCGCGGCTGGCCCACCTCGAAGGCATAATGCTCCTCGCTGCCGTCGCCGGGGCGGAAGACATGCAGCCGCCCGGCGCCCGCAGCCTCCACCGGCACGCGCGCCTGCGCCACCGGCGCGAGCGGGCCGACTTCGCCGAGGCGCGGCTCGGCGAGCGCCGCGGGCAGAAGCGTCAGCCGATGCTCGCGCGCGAAGGCCGGGCCGTCGTCGATCTGCGTCACCACGGCCGCAGGCAGAAGATGCGCGGATTTCACCAGAAGGAGCGCCGTGCGGTGGAGCGCCGCGTCGCCGCTGCGCAGGCTCCGGAGCGGCCCCTTCATCGGGTGGGTCAGGTCGTCCGCAGGGTCGGCGACCGCGACGACCCAACGCAGGTCCGCATCCGCGGGCAGCGCCACGCGCGCAAGGTCCCCGTCGTAGACGCGCGCCTTGAGCGTCGCGGCGCGGCGGGCGGTGATCGTCAGCACCGTCTCGCCACCGGTGGCGCGCGCCGCCTCCAGCCGGGCCGAGCCCAGCGTTTCGGCCGCCATGACAAGCACGCTCGCGCCCGCGCCGGTCAGCACGACGCCGACGCCCATGCGCAGATCGGCGCGCGCGCGGGCCAGAAGCTCGGTCAGATCGGGGGCGAAGCTCATGGCGCTCCTTTAGACACCTGCGCGTCACGATGTAAGGCCCGCCCCGCGTGAAACAATTCCGCATCCTGCAACACATGGCCGTGAAAGGACTGCAGCAAATCTTGCCAGACCGGGACCGACCCCGCATTTCCCTTCTCAAACAGGAGGGAACGGCATGGCGCAGATCAGGAACATCCTGCTCGTGGACGACGACGACGACCTGCGCGAGGCGCTCTCGGAGCAGCTCGTGATGACCGAGGATTTCGAGGTCTTCGAGGCGGACACCGGCGCCCGCGCGATGGAGCGCACGAAGAACCAGATCCACGATCTCGTCATTCTCGACGTCGGCCTGCCGGACACGGACGGGCGCGAACTGTGCAGGCTGATGCGCAAGCAGGGCGTGAAATGCCCGATCCTGATGCTCACCGGCCAGGACAGCGACGCGGACACGATCCTCGGCCTCGACGCGGGCGCGAACGACTACGTCACCAAGCCCTTCAAGTTTCCGGTGCTCCTTGCCCGCATCCGCGCGCAACTGCGTCAGCACGAACAATCCGAGGACGCGGTCTTCGCCCTCGGACCCTACACCTTCAAGCCCGCGATGAAGATGCTGGTGACGGAGGATGACCGGAAGATCCGGCTCACCGAGAAGGAGACGAACATCCTCAAGTTCCTCTACCGCTCGACGGAGGGCGTCGTGCCCCGCGACGTTCTGCTGCACGAGGTCTGGGGCTACAACGCGGGTGTGACCACGCACACCCTCGAGACGCATATCTACCGCCTGCGCCAGAAGATCGAGCCCGACCCGTCGAACGCACGGCTTCTGGTGACGGACTCCGGGGGCTACCGCCTCGCGGGTTGAGATCGGCGCGCGAAAAACGCGCGACCTTGCGCCAGATCAAAGTGTCAGGGCGCGGCGCGAGCTAGACACGGACTCATCGGTACCCGCGCATGTCCGGGTCATGACATGCACCTCCCTGTTGGACCTGGCCGGGCGTCTCGCCCGGCCTTTTTTCTTGTGCGCCGTCTCGTGCACCTGTCGCGCCGGCGGGGTGCCCGACCCGGAACCCCGGGGCACGCGCGGGCGCTCTTGCATCGACGGCGCGGGCCACTAGGCTCCGCGCGCGAACCACGGCACGGAGCGCACCCATGGCACAGCGGCTGCACCTCGTTTTCGGCGGGGAACTGGACGACCCGGGCGGGACGAAGTTCCGCGACGTGGACGACATCGAGATCGTCGGCATCTTCCCCGACTACAAGAGTGCCTACGACGCCTGGAAGGCCGCCGCACAGCGCACGGTGGACAACGCGCACATGCGCTATTTCATCGCGCATCTGCACCGCCTGCGCGACGAGGAGACGCCGGCCTCCCCCACCGAGGAGCTGGACGGCTGACGCGCGCGGGCGCGTTCCTGCCGCGCCTCGGGCGATGGCACGGCGCGGGGCGCGCGGACCCGCCTCCGCCACCGCCCCCACGCCCGGAGGGCGAGCTTGTCTGGCTTCACGTGACCGGCGCTGCACGACGCGCCCCGTTCCGGCGCCTCGGCCAACGTCTTTGCGAACTGCGCCCGGAACTCTCGGTGCTCTACACCGGGGGGCCCGGGGTGTCGCCGCCACCACGCCTGCGCGGCCGGGCCGTCTGGCAGGAACTGCCCGGCGACTCGCCCGCGGCGGCGCAGCGCTTCGTCCGGCACTGGAGACCCGACTGCTGCCTCTGGAGCGGGGGCACGATGCGCGGCGCGCTGATGGCGGCAGCCGCTCAGGCGGGCGTGCCGCTTTTCCTCGTCGACGCGGCGGAGGCCGATCTGGAGCGCGGCGGCCCGGCATGGATGCCGGCCCTGCGCAACCGGCGCCTGCACCGCTTCGACGCGGCGCTCGCCCGGGACGAGGCGGCGGCGCGGCGTCTGCGCCGCGGCGGCATGACGCCCGAGACGATCTCCGTCACCGGCCCGCTCGAGGAGGGCAGCAGCCCCCTGCCCTGCGACGAGGCCGAACTGCAGCGCCTCGCCGACGGTCTTCGGGGGCGGCCCGTCTGGCTCGCCGCGATGACGCAGCCCGGCGAAGTCTCCGCGGTTCTGCAGGCACATCGCGCCGCGATGCGGCTGTCCCACCGGCTGCTCCTCATTCTCGTGCCCGAACGGCCAGAGGATGGCGATGCCGCCGCGCAGGCGCTCGGCGCCGCGAAGCTTGCCGCGGCGCGGCGCTCGGAGGGCGCGCGGCCGGACGACACGACGCAGGTCTATCTCGCCGACACGCGCGGCGAGACGGGTCTGTGGTACCGACTCGCGCCGGTCACCTTCATGGCGAGTTCGCTGGAGGCAGGCCACGGCGGGCGCGATCCCTACGAGGCGGCGGCGCTCGGCTCGGCGGTCATCTACGGGCCGGAGGCCACCGACCATCTCGACGATTACGCCCGGCTCGTCGCCGCGGGGGCCGCGCGGCGCGTCACCGATGCCACGAGCCTGTCGGCGGCGCTGACGCAGATGATCGCCCCCGACCGCGCCGCCGCGATGGCGCAAGCGGGCTGGGCCATCGTCTCGGCCGGCGCCGAGGTCACCGACCGGATCACCGATCTCGTGCTCGACACGCTCGACCTCGGGCGCGCGGCATGAGCAGGCGGGGCGGAGGCTGATGCGTGCGCCGGCCTTCTGGTTCACCGACCCGGCGCGCCCGGACTGGCGCGCGCGCGCGCTCGCGCCGCTCGGCTGGCTGACCGCGCGCGCGACGGCGCGGCGCGTGGCGCGGGGGCCGGGTCTCTCCCCCGGCCCGCCGGTGATCTGCGTCGGCAACCTGAACGCCGGCGGCACGGGCAAGACGCCGGCGGTGATCGCGCTTGTCCAGCGCCTCGATGAGCGGGGC
>NZ_JAWLFS010000260.1:0-3922 GCF_041685465.1 Rhodosalinus sp.
CGAAAAGGGTCAGACGCGCCGTCCCCAGAGATCGTAGTCGCCCGCCTCGTCCACCTCGACCGTCACGATGTCGCCCGGCGAGAGGTCCTCGTGGCCCGCGTCGATGAAGAGGCAGCCGTCGATCTCGGGCGCGTCGGCCTTCGTCCGGCAGGTGGCGGCCTCGGCGTCCACCTCGTCCACGATGACCTCGAGCCGGCGGCCGACCTTTTCGGCGAGCTTCGCTTCCGAGATCGCCTGCGCCCTCTCCATGAAGCGGTGCCAGCGCTCCTCCTTGACCTCTTCGGGCACGTGATCGGCGAGCGCGTTGGAGCGCGCGCCCGCGACGTTCTCGTACCTGAAGCAGCCGACGCGGTCGAGGCGCGCCTCCTCCAGCCAGTCGAGAAGCGTCTGGAACTCCGCTTCCGTTTCGCCCGGGTAGCCCACGATGAAGGTGGAGCGCAGCGCGATCCCGGGGCAGACCTCCCGCCAGGCGGCGATCTCGTCGAGCGTCTTGGCCGCCGCCGCGGGCCGCGCCATGCGCTTCAGCGTCTCCGGGTGCGCGTGCTGGAAGGGAATGTCGAGGTAGGGCAGCACCAGCCCCTCCGCCATCAGCGGGATCAGCTGGCGCACATGCGGGTAGGGGTAGACGTAATGCAGCCGCACCCAGGCCCCGAGGCTCCCCAGATCGCGGGCGAGGCGGGTGATCGGCGCCTCCTCGCCAAGGCGCTCCTGATCCGTCAGGTAGGCGGAGGTGTCCTGACTGATGACGAGGAGCTCCTGCACCCCGGCCTCGACCAGCTTCTCTGCCTCGCGCATCACCGCGGCATGGGGCCGCGAGGCCAGTTTCCCGCGCATGTCGGGGATGATGCAGAAGCGGCACTTGTGGTTACAGCCCTCGGAAATCTTGAGGTAGCTGTAGTGGCGCGGCGTCAGCGTCACGCCCGAGGCGGGCAGCAGATCCACGAAGGGATCGGGCGCGGGCGGCACTGCGGCGTGCACGGCGTCGAGCACCTGCTCGTACTGGTGCGGCCCGGTCACGGCGAGAACCTTCGGGTGCGCGCCGGTGATGTAGTCGGGCTCCGCGCCGAGGCAGCCGGTGACGATCACCCGCCCGTTCTCGGACAGCGCCTCGCCGATCGCGTCGAGGCTCTCCGCCTTCGCGCTGTCGAGGAAGCCGCAGGTATTGACGATCACGGCGTCCGCGCCGGCGTAGTCGGGCGAGATCCCGTAGCCCTCGGCCCTGAGCCGTGTGAGAATGCGCTCGCTGTCGACAAGCGCCTTGGGGCAGCCGAGGCTGATCATGCCGATGGTCGGCTGTCCGGGGCGGCGCGTCTCGGCGAGGCGGGCCTGGGCGAGGTCGGGGCGCAGATCGGGCGGGTTCGCGGTCATGGTCGGGGATATAGGCCTTGCGCTCGGGCCGGCACAAGGCACATGGCCGCATGTCGTTCTCGTACGGGGAGCGGCCGGGCCAAGGCGCTTGCAAGCGCCTTGGCCTGCGCCCGGCTGCACCGTCTCATCCCGCCTCGGCGAGCGCGCCGGCCGCAGCCTGTCCAGGCGGGCGCGTGCCGGTCGCGGCACCGGCGGCCGGGACGTGCGCGGAGGTTATCGCTTCCGGTCGCGGCGCGAACTCATCGGCTGGAAGGCGACGCCGACATGGGCCTCGCAATAGGGCTTGCCGGGCTGCACGGGCAGGCCGCAGAACCAGAAATCCTCGGTCGCCGGATCGCCGAGCGGCCATTTGCAGGTGCGCTCGGTCAGTTCCATCAGGGTGATCCTGCGCGCCTTCTTCTCCACCTCGCTCACCTTGGCGAGCGCCTCGGGACTGATCTCGTTGGTGGAGGGCTGCGGTGGCAGGGGCTGGCCGGGGATCGGCTTGCGTGCCGGGGCCTCGGCGGTTTCGCCGTCGCTCCCGCCCTCGGCCGCGGCGGCCTCTGCGAGCTCTTCCGCTTGCGGCGCCGCGGCGATCGGGTCGGGCTCGGGGGCCGGCGCGGGGGCCGCGTCGGCGGCGGGTTCCGGCTCGGCCGGGGCGGCGGCGGCGGGGGCCGGCTCCGCGGCGGTGGCCGCCGCG
Source organism: Rhodosalinus sp. (assembly GCF_041685465.1). Lineage (NCBI taxonomy): Bacteria > Pseudomonadati > Pseudomonadota > Alphaproteobacteria > Rhodobacterales > Paracoccaceae > Rhodosalinus > Rhodosalinus sp. Next base: position 2,048 of record NZ_JAWLFS010000260.1, read on the forward strand.
CCGTCGGCCGGACCGGCCGCGGCGCCGCGGTTCGACAGGCCGAGGCGGTGCACCTTGCCGATCACGGCGTTGCGCGTCACGCCGCCGAGCTCCTTGGCGATCTGCGAGGCGGATTGCCCGTCGTTCCACATCCGTTTCAAAAGCTCGACGCGTTCCTCGGTCCAGGACATGCAGATTCCCAAAAGCTTCGTGAAGGCCCGATCCAGACAGCGGCGCACCGGGGCCGTGAGCCGGCGGCCGCGTGGACATTTCTCAGCCTCCCATTCTATGCACTCGCACGACGGTTACAAGGCCGCGACTCGGTCTGGACGCGGCGAAAGGAGGCAGGCGATGGCGACGGGCACGCAGACGGGCACGCAGAGGGGCACGCGGACGGGCACGGGGCAGGCCATGGGCGTGCGCCGCTTCGGCCGGGTGAACTGGCTCGGCCTCTGGACGCTGATCGAACGCGAGGTGATGCGCTTCGTCGCGGTCTGGACGCAGACGCTGCTCGCGCCGCTGGTGACCGCGGGGCTCTTCGTGGCGATCTTCACGCTGGCGATCGGGCCGCGGCGGGGCGACGTCATGGGTGTCGACTTCACCACTTTCATCGCGCCGGGTATCCTGATGATGATGGTGATCCAGAACGCCTTCGCCAATTCCTCGTCGTCGATCATGGTCTCGAAGGTACAGGGCAACATCGTCGACACGCTGATGCCGCCGCTCTCGTCGGGCGAGCTGGTGATCGGCTATCTCGCCGGCGCGGTGGCGCGCGGGCTCTTCGTGGCGCTCGGCGTCGGCGCGGGCCTGCTGCTGGTGCTCGGCATCGGCATCGCGCATCCGCTCTGGGCGCTGACCTTCGTGCTTCTCGGCTCGGCTTTCCTCGGCGCGCTCGGCGTGATCGCGGGCATCTTCGCGCGCAAGTTCGACCAGATGGCGGCGATCACCAACTTCGTCATCACGCCGCTCAGCTTTCTCTCGGGGACCTTCTATTCGGTCGAGACGCTGCCGCAGGCGATGTGGACGATCACCCACGTCAACCCGGTCTTCTACCTGATCGACGGGGTCCGCTACGGGATCCTCGGGGTCTCGGACAGCTCGCCCTGGCTCGGCCTCTGGATCTGCACCGCCGCGACCGTCGCGGTGAGCCTTCTCTGCTGGATCATGTTCCGGCGCGGCACGCGGCTCAAGGCCTGAGGCGTCAGCCCCGCGCCGGAACGATCTGCTGAACGATCCCGGCCAGCAGCAGATAGACCGAAGCGAGCCCCAGCGCCCAGCTCGCGGCGAGCCCCGCGTCGAACTCGTGCCAGGCGGCCCAGAAGACGAGCACCGACCAGAGCACCGCCACCGGCAAGGACAGCGCGCGCCAGCGCGCCGTGCGCACCGGGTGAACGAAGCGCAGCGGCAGGAACATCGCCACGGCGAGCGCGCCGACGAGCGCGAGGATCACCCAGAAGTTGGGCTCCACCACGAAGAGCACGGGGACCACCATGTTCCAGGCGCCCGGAAAGCCGTTGAACGACTTGTCCTCGGTCTTCATCCGCGTATCGGCGAAATAGAGCGCCGAGGCGAAGGTGATCAGGATGATCCCGACCCAGCCCGTCCAGCCGGGCAGAAGCCCCGACTTGAAGAGCGCGAAGGCCGGGATGAAGACGTAAGTGAGATAGTCGATGATGAGGTCCAGCAGATCCCCGTCGAACCGCCCGCCGTGACTGCGCACGTGGTAGCGCCGCGCGAGCGGCCCGTCCACGCCGTCCACCGCGAAGGCGACGATCAGCCAGAGCACCATCATCGGCCAGTCGCCGTCCGCCGCGGCCAGCATCGCGAGCATCGCGAAGACGGCGCCGGTGGCGGTGAAGAGATGGACGAGAACGGCCTTGGCGGTCATGGTCATGC
>NZ_JAWLFS010000044.1:0-16121 GCF_041685465.1 Rhodosalinus sp.
AGCAGGGCGTTGGTGGCCACCGTGGTGCCCATCCGCACCGTCCCCACCCGCTCGGGCGGGATGGCGCCGGGCGCGGCGTCGAGGAAACGCCGGATGCCCTCGATCGCGGCATCCTCGTAGACGCCCGGGTTCTCCGACAGGAGCTTCATGGCAGAGAGCGCGCCCGAGGGCGCCCGTGCGATCACATCGGTGAAGGTGCCGCCGCGGTCGATCCAGAAATCCCAGCGTCCTGCCTCGTCCATCATCGCCCGCGGCCCCTCGTTCAGCAATTGCCGCCAAATCGTTGACAAAATGTCACCGTCTGGTCAAGCTGTCGGAACCGGGTCAAGGGCGGCGGACCCGGCGCCGTCGAAGCGCCGCCCGGGACAACAGGGACGACGCCCATGACCATTCGTCTTCTTCCGAGCCTTCCGGTCGCGCTCGCCTGCGCGGCGCTGGCCGGCCCCGCCGCGGCCGCGGAGTGGGACATGCCCACGCCCTACGGCGACAGCGTCTTTCACACGCAGAACATCCAGCAGTTCGCCGAGGACGTCGAGGAGGCCACCGACGGCGGAGTGGAGATCACCGTGCACTCGGCCGGCTCGCTCTTCGGCCATCCCGAGATCAAGGACTCCGTGCGCCGCGGGCTCGCGCCGATCGGCGAGGTGCTGATGTCGCGGCTCGCCAACGAGGACCCGATCTTCGCGGTGGACTCGATCCCCTTCCTCGCGTCGAGCTACGAGGAGTCCCGCGCGCTCTGGGCGGCCTCGCGCCCGATGGTGGAAGAAAAGCTCGCGGCGCAGGGGCTGACGCTGCTCTATGCCGTGCCGTGGCCGGGGCAGAGCATCTATACCGAGGAGCCCGTGACCTCGACCGAGGATCTGGAGGGCGCCTCCTTCCGTGCCTACAACGCCGCGACCGAGCGGCTCGCGCAGCTGATGGGCGCGGTGCCGACGCAGCTCGAGACGGGCGACATCCCGACCGCCTTCGCCACCGGCCGGGTGGACGCGATGATCACCTCGCCCTCGACCGGCGTCTCGAGCCAGGCCTGGGACTTCACCAGTCACTACACCGACACGCAGGCATGGCTGCCCAAGAACATGGTGATCGTGAACACCCGGATGTTCGAGGGCCTGCCCGAGGACCAGCGCGACGCGATCCTCGACGCCGCCGCGGAGGCCGAGACCCGCGGCTGGGAGATGTCGCGTGCCGAGACCGAGGACAAGATGGCGACGCTCGAAGAGAACGGCATGACCGTTTCCGAGCCCTCGGAGACGCTGTCCGAACAACTCTCCGAGATCGGCGAGACCATGACCGAGGAATGGCTCGAGGACGCCGGCGCGGAAGGGCAACAGGTGATCGAGGCCTTCGAAGCCGAGATGTAAGCCGCTCGGGCGGGGCCGCATGGCCCCGCCGCCTTGTTTCCTGACATCGGAGAGCCGGGATGCGCCGGATGCTCGACCGCCTTTACGACGGCGCGCTGTGGCTGGCTGCCCTTACCTTTGCGCTGATCGCGGTGCTGGTGCTCGTGCAGATCCTCGGGCGGCTGATCGACCGGGCGGCGCGGGTCATGGATCTGCCGACGCCGGGGATCACGATCCCCTCGCTCGCGGAATTCGGCGCCTTCCTCTTCGCCGGGGCCGTGTTCCTCGGGCTCGCCGGGACGCTTCAGGCGGGGGGGCATGTCCGGGTGAAGCTGCTGATCCGGGTGCTGCCCGACGCGGCGGCGCGCTGGCTGGGCGCAGCGGTGAGCCTCGCGGGTGCGGCGCTCGCTGGATTCGCCACCTGGTCGAGCGCGCTTCAGGCGCTCGACAGCCATCAATTCAATTCCGTCAGCTACGGCGTCGTCCCGATCCCGCTCGCCGTCCCGCAGGGACTCATGACGCTTGGCCTCGCGCTCTTCGCCGTGGCGCTCGTCGATTCCGCGGTCACGCTCGCGCGCGGCGGCACGCCCGCCTACCGCGCCGCCGAGACCCGCACCGAGGAGGCCGAGTGATGGAGATCGCAACCCTCGCGCCGATCCTCGTCGGGGTGCTCTTCGGCGCCCTCGCGCTCGGGCTCTGGGTCGGCTTCGCGCTGATCGCGGTGGGCCTCGTCGCGATGGTGCTCGCCGCGCCGGCGCCGCCGGAGCTCGTCTTCGGCACACGCGTGTGGGGGGGGCTGTCCGTCTGGGACCTGACAGCGCTGCCGATGTTCATCTGGATGGGCGAGATCCTCGTGCGCTCGCGGCTCTCGTCCGACATGTTCGCGGGTCTCGCCCCCTTCACCGCGCGGCTGCCCGGGCGGCTTCTGCATGTCAACGTGCTGGGCTGTGCGCTTTTCGCCGCCGTCTCCGGCTCCAGCGCGGCGACCACCGCCACCATCGGGCGGATGTCGCTGCCGGAACTCCGCGCGCGCGGCTACGACGACCGCATGGCCATCGGCACGCTCGCCGGCGCGGGCACCTTCGGCTTCCTCATCCCGCCGTCGATCATCCTCATCGTCTACGGCGCGGCCACCGAGCAGTCGATCGCGCGGCTCTTCCTCGCGGGGGTGCTGCCGGGGCTGATGCTCGCCGGGCTCTTCGGCGGCTACGTCATGCTCTGGTCGTGGCTCAACAGCGCGCGCATGCCCGCGGCCGAGCCGCCGATCGACCGGCGTGCGGCGCTCGCCGCAGCCTCGCGGCTGCTGCCGGTCGTCGGGCTGATCGTCGCGGTGATCGGGTCCATCTACCTCGGCATCGCCAGCCCGACGGAGGCGGCGGTGATCGGGGTGACCGGTGCGCTGATCCTCGCCGGTGCGACGGGCGCGCTCTCGGTCGCGGGCTTCTTCGACGCGCTGCGCGCGGCGACGGTGACGACCTGCATGATCGCCTTCATCCTGGCCGGCGCGGCCTTTCTCACGGTCGCGATGGGCTACACGGGCATCCCGCGCGAACTGGCCCGCCTGATCGGCGACATGGGCCTGTCACCCTATGCGCTGCTCGCGATGCTCACGCTCTTCTTCATCGTGATGGGGATGTTCCTCGACGGGATCTCGATCGTCGTCCTTACCGTCTCGATCATCCTGCCGATGGTGACCGCGGCCGGCATCGACCCGATCTGGTTCGGCATCTACCTCGTGCTCGTGGTGGAGATGAGCCAGATCACCCCGCCCGTGGGCTTCAACCTCTTCGTCATCCAGACGATCACCGGGCGGGATATCTTCGCCGTCGCGCGCTATGCGCTGCCCTTCTTCCTGATCCTCGTGCTGGCCACCGCGATCCTTGCGCTCTTCCCGCAGATCGCGCTGTGGCTGCCGGGCACGATGCTGTCGCGATGAGCGGGGAGGGGCGCAAGCGTGGCGTCGGGCCGGTCGTCAGCTCGGCGCATCTGGCCGCCTCGGGCCTGCCGGAGCTGTCGGAGGTGGAATATGCGCTGACCATGGCGAACCACGCCTTCCATCGCTGGATCGTGCGCTGCATGGACGCGGCCGGCGCGCCCGGCATGGCGCCGCTCGAGGTGCTGATCCTGCATCTCGTCAACCACCGGGACCGCGCCAAGACGCTCGCCGACATCCGCCTCGTGCTGCACGTCGAGGACGCGCATCTGGTCAGCTACGCGGTGCGGAAACTCTCCGAGCGGGGGCTCGTGCGGACGGCCCGCAAGGGCAAGGAAAAGACGGTGGCGATCACGGCCGAGGGCACGGCGCTCTGCGACCGCTACGGCGAGGTGCGCGAGGCACTGCTGGTGGAACTGGCGCAGGAGACCGGCTTCGCACCCGAGGAGATGTCGCGCCTCGCCGCGCTGCTGCGCGCGATCTCGGGCAGCTACGACCACGCCGCGCGGGCGGCGACGACGCTTTGACCCTCCTCGGCCTCGCGGCCCGGCACGGCCGCTGGCTGCTGATCGCGGGGCTCGCCCTCGGCATCCTGTTCCCCGCGCTGGCCGAGCGCATGGCGGCGACCATCGTGCCCTTCCTCTTCGTGATGCTGACCGTGGCCGCGCTGCGCGAGGGGCCGCGTGCGGCACTGCCGGGGCCGTCGCAACTGCCCCGCGCGCTTGCCGCGACGCTCGTGCTTCAGGGCGCCCTGCCGCTCGGCGCCGGCGCTGTCCTCTGGGCCGCGGGGGCGCTCGACGCGCCGCTCGCCGCGGCGGCGGTGCTCGCGCTCGCCGCGGCGCCGATCACCGGCACGCCCGGCCTCGCCGTGATGTCGGGCGCGGACGCGGGCGCGGCGCTGCGCCAGCTCGCGCTCGGCACGGCGCTCCTGCCGCTGACGGCGGCGCCGGTCTTCGCGCTGCTGCCCGCCTTTCCCGATCCGCTCGCCGTGGCGGCGGGCGCGGCTCGGCTCCTGGCGCTGGTGGCGCTCGCCGGCATCACGGCAGCGGTCCTGCGCCGGGCGGCGCCGCGGCTGACCGCGCCCGCCGCGCGACCCGCGCTCGACGGGGTGATGGCGCTGGCCATGAGCATCGTGGTGATCGGGCTGATGTCGGCGGTGGGCCCCGCGGCGCTGACCGCGCCGGGGGCGCTCCTCGCCGCGCTCGCGCTGGCGCTCGTGCTCTACGCGGCGCAGACGGCGGGCGCGTGGCGGGCGGCGCGCGCGGCGCTGCCGCCGGACGAGGCGCGCGCGCTCGCCATAGCGGCGGGCAACCGCAACCTCGCGCTCTTCCTCGCGGCCGTGCCGCCCGAGACGGCCGCGCCGCTCATGCTCTTCGTGGGCTGCTACCAGATCCCGATGTACCTGACGCCGCTGCTGCTTCCCTGGTTGACGGGCGGTGGCGCGGCGCGGGGCTGAGGCGCGCTCATGCCATGGCGGCGCGCCCGCCGGTCAACGCGCGGCGCATCCGCTTTTCCGTTTCCACCACCGCGAAGAAGAGCACGCCGACCCCGAGGAGCACCAGCGCCTCGCCGGGGGGCAGGCCCTGCGTCCCGAGCACCGCCTGCAGCGGAGGAAAATAGGTCATTGCCCCCTGGAGCGTGACGACGATGAGCACGCAGGCCCAGACGACGCGCGTGGCCCGGAGCGCCGGGAGGCTCAGCGAGTCGCCGTGCAGCGTGCGGATGAAGAAGAGGTAGAGGATTTCGAGCACGACCAGCATGTTGACCGCCATGGTCTGCGCAAGCGGCAGCGCGTGCCCCTGAACCCGCGCGTAGGCGAAGATGCCGAAGACCGCGGCGAGGAAGAGCCCCGAGACGAGCACGATCTGCCAGACGATCCATCCCGGCAGCAGCGGCGCGTCGCGCGGGCGCGGGGGGCGGCCCATCGTGCCCGGCTCGGAGGGTTCGAAGGCCAGCGCGAGCCCCAGTGTCGCGGCCGTCACCAGATTGATCCAGAGGATCTGCACCGGCGTGATCGGCAGCGCCATGCCCGCGATCAGCGCGACGATGATCGTCATCGCCTCGCCGACGTTCGTGGGCAGGGTCCAGGCGATGACCTTGGTGATGTTGTCGTAGACGGTCCGTCCTTCGCGTACCGCCGCGGCGATCGAGGCGAAGTTGTCGTCGGCCAGCACAAGTTCCGAGGCTTCCTTCGCCGCCTCGCTGCCCTTGAGGCCCATCGCGATGCCGGCGTCGGCGCGCTTGAGCGCGGGGGCGTCGTTCACCCCGTCGCCGGTCATCGCCACCGTGAGCCCGCGCGCCTGAAGCGCCGTGACGAGCCGCAGCTTGTGCGCCGGCGAGGTGCGCGCGAAGATATCCGTTCTGGTCGCCGCCTCGGCGAGTTCCGCGTCCTCCATCGCCTCGAGATCGGCCCCGGTGAGCACGCGGTCGGCGTTGCGCAGCCCGATCTGCCCGGCGATGGCGCGGGCCGTGGCGGCGTGGTCCCCGGTGATCATCTTCACCCGGATGCCGGCCGCGTGACAGTCGGCCACCGCCGTGATCGCCTCGGCCCGCGGCGGGTCGATGAGCCCGACAAGCCCGAGGAAGGTGAGGTGCCCGTCGAGGTCCTCCGGCCCCAGTTCGCGTGGTGCGTCGCGCAGCCCGCGCGCAGCGAGCGCGATCACGCGCTGGCCTTGTGCGGCGAGTGCCTCCAGCCGCTCGTGCCACGCCTGCGCGTCGAGCGGGTCGGTCCCGCCGCCCGGTGCGCGCTGGTCGGCGCACATCGCGAGCACCGCCTCGGGGGCGCCCTTGACGTCGATGCGCGCGGTGCCGGCGGTGTCGCGGGTCAGAACGGCCATGTAGCGGTGCGCCGCGTCGAAGGGGATCGCGTCCTCGCGACGCCAGTCCTCGAAAGCCGCCTGCCCCGAGATGCGCCCCGCAAGCGCCTTGAGCGCCCCCTCCATGGGGTCGCCGACGACGCGCCAGCCGGTTTCGCCCGCCCGCAGCTCGGCGTCGTTGCAGAGCGCGGCGGTGCGCGCGATCTCCTCCAGGGGCGCCGCGTCCTCCGGCCCGCGCGGGTGCACGGCGCCTTCGGGCGCGTATCCCTCGCCCTCGACACGGTAATCCCGACCGGCCGCGGCGATCGAGGCGGCCATCATCTCGTTCCGGGTAAGGGTGCCCGTCTTGTCGGTGCAGATCACGGAGACGGCGCCCAGCGTTTCGATCGCCGGCAGGCGCCGGACGATCGCGTTGCGCCGTGCCATCGCCTGCACGCCCACCGCGAGGGTGATCGTCAGAACCGCCGGCAGCCCCTCGGGGATCGCCGCGACCGAAAGCCCGACAACCGCCATGAAAAGGTCGGCGAAGGGCATCCGGAGCACGAAATACCCGTAGCTCAGCAGGCCCAGGGCCACCAGCAGGATGAGGGCCGTCAGCCACCGCGCGAAGACGTCCATCTGCCGGATCAGCGGCGTGGTCAGCGTCCGGACGTCCGAGAGCATGCCGCTGATCCGGCCGATCTGGGTCGCGCCGCCGGTGGCCACGACGACGCCGCGTCCGGTCCCTCCGGCCACCAGCGTGCCGGAAAAGAGCATCGAGTTCCGGTCGCCCAGTGGTGCCTCGGTCGCGGCCGGGGCGGTGCCCTTCTCCACCGGGACCGATTCCCCGGTGAGGATGGCCTCCTCGGCGCGGAGCCCGCGCGCCGCGATCAGGCGCAGATCCGCGGGCGCGCGATCGCCCGGTTCGATGAGCACGATGTCGCCGGGGACGAGCTCGGCCGCGTCGATCCGAACCCGCGCGCCGTCGCGCAGCACGGTCGAGCGTGGCGCGAGCATGGCGCGGATCGCGTCCATCGCCTTCTCGGCGCGGCCCTCCTGCACGAAGCCGATCGCCGCGTTCACGACGACCACGGCGAGGATCACGCCGGTGTCCACCCAGTGGCCGAGCGCCGTCGTCACCGCCGCTGCGCCGAGCAGCACGTAGATCAGCACGTTGTTGAACTGGGCCAGAAACCGCAGCACCGGGCTGCGTCCCGCAGGCGCAGGCAGAGCATTGGGGCCGTGCTGCGCGCGCCGTCGCGCGGCCTCGTCGGTCCCGAGGCCCTCGGGCGACGTGTCGAACGCCTCGAGCACGGCGTCGCCCGGCCGGGCGTGATAGGCGGTCGGTGGCGTGTCGTCGGGCATTGCGGCCTCCGGCTTGGTAAATGATGCTCACCCGAACACCACGGGTATGACAACGCCGTGTCCGTGCCGCGCCCGGTGCGCCGTATCGGCGGGCAGGGCCGTTGGCCCTGCGACGTCGGTCGTCGCTGGCGTGTTGACAACCCCGCCGCGCGGTTCCCAAGAGAGAGCGAACGCGGCCAGGGGCTTCGGGATCCACGATGCGCAACACGACCTACGGTTTGGCGCTGGCGCTGATGCTGGGCTGGCTGCTCTGGATCGGCAAGCCCGTCCTTCTGCCCGTTCTCGCCGCGGTGATCGCGGTCTACGTGCTCTCCACCGCCGCCGCGAGCATGGGGAGGGTGCCCGTCCTCGGCCAGTTGCCGGGGTGGATGCGGCGGACGCTGATCCTGATCGGCTTCGCCGTCGCGGTGAGCCTGCTGTTCGTGCTCGTGATCAACAACATCCTTCAGGTTCTCGCCGCGCTGCCGCGCTACGAATCCAACCTGACCGCGCTCGTGACCCGCTCCGCCGGGCTTCTCGGCATCGAGGACGAGCCGACCTGGGCGAACGTCCGCCGCTTCACCATCGACCGCATCGACGCGGGTGAGCTCGTCACGCCCGCGCTGCTGTCGCTGCAGGGGTTCGGGACGACGCTTTTCCTCGTCGTGCTCTACGCGAGCTTCTTCCTCGCCGAGCGCGGCGTGATGGCGCGCAAGGTGGTGATCGCGATGGGCGGCGAGGACGCGGGCGAGCGGGCGCTGTCGCTGCTCGCCCGGATCAACGAACGGATCGGCGGCTACCTGTTCGTCAAGACCGTGGTCAACGTCATCCTCGGTGCGCTTTCCTTCGCGATCATGTTCGTGCTCGGCATCGAGTTCGCGATCTTCTGGGCGGTCCTGATCGCCTTTCTCAACTACATCCCCTACATCGGCTCGATCATCGGCGTGATCTTTCCCGTCCTGCTCAGCCTCGCGCAGTTCGGCACGCTCTCGATGGCGGGCGTCGTCATGGTCACGCTGACGGCGGCGCAGATGTTCGTGGGCGGCTGGCTGGAGCCCCGGATGATGGGGCGCGCCTTCAACCTGAGCCCGTTCGTGGTGCTGCTCGCCCTCGCCTTCTGGAGTACGCTCTGGGGGCTGCCGGGGGCATTGCTGGCGGTGCCGCTCACGGCGAGCCTCGTGCTCGTGCTCGCCGAGATCCGGGCGACGCGGCCGATCGCCGTGCTTCTGTCGGCGAGCGGCCGGGTCTGAGCGCGGCGTTCCGTCCCGCGTGACCCGGCCCCGGCCGGCGTGCGCCACCGTCGCCGGGGTCCGGCAGGTGCGCCGGGCGGGCCCCTTCGGCTTGCCGGTCTTCCGCCCGCGCATCGGTTCCGGCGCTGGCGGCGCACCGGCATCGCAGCCTGCGCCGCGCGGCCCGGCATGCCGGTGTCACGGCCGCCGCCGGCGCCGCCATTTTGCCCAGCGCCGGCGCACCCGGATGATCGCGGCCGAAATCGGGCCCCGCAGCGGCGGCAGATCGACCGCCAGCAGCAGCAAGCCCATCGGCAGCATCCAGAGCCCGAGGACGGGCAGAAACGACAGCAGGCCCCCCAGCAGAAGCAGCAGGCCCGCCGGCACGCGGACGGGCAACGCCCGCCTGCTCTGTATCGCGCGGATCGCCGGGCGGATCCGGCGGGGGGCGGCGCGTTCCATCGCGTCGAACTGCCGCGCGAGCCGGCGGCGCGCCTTCGCGCGGCGCGTGGAACGATGGCGGGAAACGGGGAGGCGGGGGGTGAACATCGCGCGCTGCCGGGTCGCCGGGCGGCCGCATCGTCCGGCAGGGGTGATCATCAGGGTGCAGCGGCAAGCCCTCGCGGACAAGCCCTCCCGGACAATCCCGCCGCGGTCACTCCGCGTAGAGCATCCGGCGTGTCATGCCGCCGTCGAGGACAAGCACCTCTCCCGTGACGAAGCCCGCCCCGGCGAGGTAGACGACCGCCTCGGCCACGTCTTCGGGACGGCCGACGCGCCCTGCCGGGTGTTGCGCATGATCCCTTTCCGAAAGCCCGGTGTCGTCGGTGATCCAGCCCGGCGCGACGGCGTTGACGCGCACATCCGGCCCGAGGCTCACCGCGAGCGCATGGGTCAAGGCGACCAGCCCGCCCTTGGCGGCGGCGTAGGCCTCGCTGCCGGGTTCCGACATCAAGGCGCGGGTGGAGGCCATGTTGACGATCGAGCCGCCCTTGCGCAGACGCGGCGCCGCCGCCCGCGTCATCAGGAAGGCGCCGGTCAGATGACTGTCGAGCACCCGCTGCCAGTCGGAAAGGGCGAGTTCCGCGATCGGTCCGGTATGGGGATCGGCGATCCCCGCGTTGTTCACGAGCAGATCGAGCGTCTCCCAGCCGAGTGCGTCGAGCGCGCGGGCGACCGACGCCGGGTCGGCGACGTCGCAGGCGACGTGACGTGCCGGCCCCGTGCCCCCGGTCAGGTCGAAGGCGGCGACCTCCCAGCCCTCGGCCGCGAGGCGTGTGCAGATCGCCGTGCCGATCAGGCCGGCGCCGCCCGTGACGATGGCGCGCATCATGCCCCTGCGCTACCCGATCGCGCCCGGCGCGTCCACCGGCGGGCCCACCGGCGGGCCCTGCCGGCGGGCGGGCCGCCGCCGACTTGCCGGCCGTGCGCCCGCTCCCCATATCGCGGAGGATCAGGAGGGAAACGAGACATGACCGGTTACATGCGCACCGCGATCCTGATGGCGGTGATGACGGCGCTCTTCATGGGCGTGGGGTACCTGCTCGCCGGGCCGACGGGCATCGTGCTGGCGCTCGCCCTCGCGGCGGGCATGAACCTGTTCAGCTGGTGGAACTCGGATCGCATGGTGCTGCGGATGCACGGGGCGCGCCCGGCCGAGGGACCGGGGACGGAGGGCCTGCGCCGCATGGTCGCCGACCTCGCCGAGCGCGCCGGGATGCCCGTTCCCAAGGTCTACGTGATCGAGACGGCGCAGCCCAACGCCTTCGCCACCGGGCGCAACCCCGAGAATGCCGCCGTCGCGGTCACCACCGGACTGATGCGGGCTCTCAGCCGCGAGGAAGTGGCGGGCGTGGTCGCCCATGAGCTCGCCCACATCAAGAACCGCGATACGCTCATCATGACGATTACCGCGACCTTCGCCGGCGCGATCTCGATGCTGGCGAACTTCGCGCTTTTCTTCGGCGGGCGGCGGGACAGCCCGCTTGGGCTGATCGGGATCATCGCGATGATGATCGTCGCGCCGCTCGCCGCGGGACTCGTGCAGATGGCGATCAGCCGCGCGCGCGAATACGAGGCCGACCGCATCGGGGCCGAGATCTGCGGCGCGCCGGAGTGGCTGGCCTCCGCGCTCCAGCGCATCGCGGGGCAGGCGGCGCGGATCGACAACAACACCGCCGAACGCAACCCGGCGACGGCACACATGTTCATCATCAACCCGCTGCACGCGCACGGTTACGACAACCTTTTCTCGACCCACCCGAAGACCGAGAACCGGGTCGCCGCGCTCCGCGCCATGGAGGGTGCCGGGCGGCGGCCGACGCCGGTACGCGGTTCCGCGCCCGCCGGCCCCTGGGGCTGAGACGCAGCGGCGCGGGCGCGGGCCCGGCTCAGGGGACGAAGAAGGTCGCCGTCGCGGTGGCCACGGTTTTCCCGGAGGGTTCGGTGATCAAGGTGGCCCGGGCGAAGATCAGCGCCCTGCCGGCGCGCACCACCTCGGCACGGCAGAGCACGGCGTCGCCCGTCCCGGGGCGGAGGAACTGGGTGTCGAGGTTGGTGGTCGCGACCGGGCGCAGGGCGCCGAAATGGGCCGCCGCCGCAATGACCATGGAGGTATCGGCGAGTGCGGCGAGCGCCTGACCCGAGACGATGCCGCCCACGCGCGCGAGCCGCTCGGTGATGGGGATGCGCAGATCGGCCGTGCCGGGGCCGGTGGCGACGACCGTCGGCTCCAGCGCCAGCACCCAGGGCGCGAAACTCTCCTCGAGCCCGCGCTGGGCGGCAGCGGCGTCGAACATGGTCCTCCTCCCTCTCTCCCGGCGCACGCGGCGCCCGGGGGAAGGCGTCGCACCGACCGGGCGCGGGATCAAGGCGGGGGCCGCGGGGCGGCACGGGCGGCGGAGAGACGCCGCGCCGCGAGAGCGGCGTTGCCCCGAAACGCCGCATCTGAAAGAGTGATGGGCAAGCGTTCCCGAAACAGGAGTGTCCATGCCGCTGCGTGCCGTTTTCGCCTCGCTTGCCGTGGTCGCCGCCGGATGCGCGGCGGCGGTGTCCATGCCGGAGCCGCCCGAGGGGCGCGCTCTTTACACCGATTACTGCGCCGCCTGCCACGGACCGGGCGGCGGGGGCGACGGGCCGCTCGCGGACGAGAGCGGCCTCGCGCCGCCGGACCTGACCCGGATCGCGGCGCGCAACGGCGGCGATTTCCCGCGCGCCGAGGTGCTCTCGACCATCGACGGCTACACCCGCGGTGGTGTCGAGGGGCCGCAGATGCCGGAATTCGGTGACCTCCTGATGGGGGAGACGGTGCCGGTCGATACGGGCGATGCGCGCCTCTCGCCGGTGCCGCGCCCGCTCGCCGCGCTGCTCGTCTACATCGAAAGCATCCAGGAGGAGGAGGAGGCATCTTGATCCGCACCGCGCTCGCATTCGCCACGCTCGCCGCGGCCGGACCGGTCGTGGCGCAGGACCCGGAGGCTGGCGAGGCGCTCTACCGCACGCATTGTGCCTCCTGCCACGGGGCCGACGGCGAAGGAAACGGCCCGATGGCGGCGGTTCTCACGCTTCAGCCCACCGACCTCACCGCGCTCGCCGCCGAGAACGACGGCACCTTCCCGACGCTCGAGGCGGTGCGCCGCATCGATGGGCGCGATCCGCTCGTCGCGCACGGCAGCCCGATGCCCGTCTATGGCGATTTCTTCGAGGGAGGCCCGGCCGTCGCGGTCTCTGCGGAATCGGGCCAGCCGGTGATGACGACCGAGCCGGTGGCCGACCTCGTCGCCTGGCTGCGCAGCGTTCAGGACTGACAGTTGGCCGGGACGCTGTCGCCGGCCGACGGCAGGGACGCAAAGACCCGAAAACCGGCCTGAACCCCGCGGACCACGGCGCCGCGCCGGGGCAGCCCGCCTTTGCGGCCGGGTCGCGGCCTGCGGCGCCACGGGCGCTGCCGGGACAAGCCCCGGGGCCGTCCCCGCCATGGGCCCTCAGGGGTGGCAGATCCCCTCCACCTCGACGCCGCGCCATGGCACGATCACGTCCGCCCCCGAAAGCGCACCGTCGAGATCGCCGAGCGGCAGGTCCGCGGCCAGCATCGCACGCAGACGCGCCGTGCGCGGCGCCTCCGGGTCGAGCACGGTGCAGCAGACGTATTCCTCCATGATGGCGCCCTGCTGTTCGTAGCCGAAGTCGAGGAACTCCGCCGTCTCGCTTTCGAAGAGATAGGGATCGGCGGAGCGCATGTGCTCTCCCGCCGCCCGCAGGGGGTGATAGCCCGTCCGTTCGCGGGCCTGCCATTGCCAGACATGGGTGAGCTCATGGGCGAGAAGCATCGCCTCGGCGAGGTACAGCCGCTCGGGGAACTCCGGCAGGAAATCCGGCGCGTAGAGATCGCTGCGGAAGAAGACCCGGTCGAAAAGCGCCACGGCCCCCGGCGAGACCTCGACCGGCTCGCCCACTGCGCCCGGCGGCCAGATACGCTCCCGGCAAGTCGTGCGCGGGCGGGGCGGGCGGACCCAGGTGTAGGCGCCCACGGGCGCGCCATCGTGGAGCCGAACCCGCTCGGTGTCGAGCGCGGAGCCGTGCGTCAGCGCGGCGAAGGCGCGTTCGCCCTCCGTCAGCGGCCGCCCGCAGGCCGCGAGCGCGAGGCAGAAAAGGACGAGAGCGACCCGCATGGGGTGAGGATACGCCTGCGGGAGAGGCGGGCAAGGGGAACCGCGCGGGCCGCCCGCGCCTTCCCCCGGCATGGCCGACGCCGAGCGCACCGTGATCGTCCACGAGACCACCCGCCCGCCGCGCGTGGGCCTCTGGCTCGCCGCGCTCGCCGTCCTGCCCCTCCCGGTCGCCGTGCCGGCGCTCTGGCTGCTGCCCGACGAGGTCGTGCGGGAGGCGGCGCGGCTCTGGGGCGCGGCGCTCACCCTCTTCTTCTCCGGCGTGCGCCGGGGGGTGAGCTTCCGCACCGAGGGCGGCGCGACGCGCGCGCAGGTGGCGGTCTTCGCCTGGCTCTTCGCCGCCGGCCTCGCGGCGCTCCTGCTGCCGCCGGTCCCGGCGCTCTGGCTCCTCGCCGCCGCGCTGGCGAGCCTCGCCCTGCTCGACCCCTGGGCGGCGGAGCGGGGCGAGGTGCCGCTCTGGTTCGCGGGGCTGCGCGCGGTGCAGATGCCGGTGGCGGCCATCGCCCTCGCCGCGCTCGCGCTTCTCTGACCGCGCGGGGACGGGCCATTGACCGGCCGGGGAAACCGCCGCATATGCGGTCGCATGACCGAGCTCGCCCATATCCGCAATTTCTCCATCGTCGCCCACATCGACCACGGGAAATCCACCCTCGCCGACCGGCTGATCCAGCTCACCGGAACGGTGGCCGAGCGCGACATGAAGGAACAGCTCCTCGACGCGATGGAGATCGAGCGCGAGCGCGGCATCACCATCAAGGCCAACACCGTGCGCATCGAGTACCCCGCGCAGGACGGCCATACCTACATCCTCAACCTGATCGACACGCCCGGGCACGTCGACTTCTCCTACGAGGTGAGCCGCTCCATGCAGGCGGTCGAGGGCTCGCTCCTCGTCGTGGACGCGACGCAGGGCGTGGAGGCGCAGACGCTCGCCAACGTCTACCAGGCGATCGACGCCGACCACGAGATCGTGCCGGTGCTCAACAAGATCGACCTGCCCGCCGCCGAGGTCGACCGCGTGAGCGAGCAGATCGAGGAGGTCATCGGCATCGACGCCACCGACGCCGTGCAGATCAGCGCCAAGACCGGCGTCGGTATCCCCGACGTGCTGGAGGCGATCGTGCGCCGCCTGCCGCCCCCGCCGGCGGGGGACGCCACCAAGCCGCTCAAGGCGATGCTGGTCGATTCGAAATACGACCCCTACCTCGGCGTCGTCGTCATCGTGCGGGTCATCGACGGCGTGCTGAAGAAGGGCCAGCGCATCCGCATGATGCGCACGGGCGGCACCTACGACATCGACCGCGTCGGCGTCTACCGCCCGGCGATGGAGAACGTGGGCGAGCTCGGCCCCGGCGAGATCGGCTACATCACCGCCTCCATCAAGCAGGTGCGCGACACCCGCGTGGGCGACACCATCACCACCGAGAAGCACGGCTGCCCCGCGCCGCTGCCCGGCTTCAAGCCGAGCCAGCCGGTCGTCTTCTGCGGCCTCTTCCCCGTGGACAGCGCGCAGTTCGACGACCTGCGCGAGGCGGTGGAGAAGCTCGCGCTGAACGACGCCTCCTTCACCTACGAGGTCGAAAGCTCCGCGGCGCTCGGCTTCGGGTTGCGCTGCGGCTTCCTCGGGCTCCTGCACCTCGAGGTGATCCGCGACCGGGTGGAGCGGGAATACGGGATCGAGCTCATCACCACCGCGCCCTCGGTGGTCTATCACGTCTACATGAAGGACGGGGAGCGGATCGACCTGCACAACCCCGCCGACATGCCCGACCCCTCGCTCGTCGAGCACATCGAGGAGCCGCGGATCAAGGCGACGATCCTCGTGCCCGACGACTTCCTCGGCGAGGTGCTCAAGCTCTGCCAGGACCGGCGCGGCCTCCAGCTCGACCTGACCTACGCCGGCAACCGGGCGATGGTGGTCTACGACCTGCCGCTGAACGAGGTGGTCTTCGACTTCTACGACCGGCTGAAATCGGTCACCCGCGGCTACGCCAGCTTCGACTACGAGATCACCGGCTACCGCGAGGACCGGCTGGTCAAGATGCAGGTGCTCGTCAACGACGAGCCGGTGGACGCGCTCGCCACCATGGTCCACCGCGACCGCGCCGAACAGCGGGGCCGGGCGATGTGCGAGAAGCTCAAGGACCTGATCCCGCGCCACATGTTCAAGATCCCGATCCAGGCGGCGATCGGCGGCAAGGTCATCGCCCGCGAGACGCTCGCCGCCCTGCGCAAGGACGTGACCGCCAAGTGCTACGGCGGCGACGTGACGCGCAAGAAGAAGCTGCTGGAGAAGCAGAAGGCCGGCAAGAAGAAGATGCGCCAGTTCGGCCGCGTCGAGATCCCGCAGGAGGCGTTCATCTCGGCGTTGAAGATGGATGGGTGATGGCGGTTCGGCTGCATCCCCACGCAGCCGCGCGCGCGGCGGAACGCGGCGCCACCGAGGCCGAGGTCGCGGCCACCGTCGAGACGGGTGAGACGATCCCGGCCAAGCACGGGCGCACCGGCTTTCGCCGAAACTTCCCCGGCCCGTGGACGTGGCGCGCGCGGGCTTTCGACACGAAGCAGGTTCTCGTCTATGCTGTGCCGGAGGGCGACGGCTGGCTCGTCATCACCGTGATCGTCAAGTTCCTGGGAGGCCGGGCATGAAGCTGACCTACGATCCCGACGCCAACGTCGCCTACATCCGCCTGCGCGAGCGCGAGGGCGACGTGGAGACGATCGAACTGACCGCCGATTTCCTCGTGGACATCGACGCGACCGGCGCGGTCTGCGGCATCGAACTGCTCAACGCCCGCGACCAGCTTACC
>NZ_JAWLFS010000261.1:0-3890 GCF_041685465.1 Rhodosalinus sp.
TAGATCGAGCCGTCCACCAGCGCGATGATCTTGTCGGTCATGGGTCGCTTCCTTCAGTGGCCGGTGAGCGCGTCCATCGCGCCGGGCTTGTCGTGGATGGCGAGCCGGTCCACCAGCGTCTCGGTCGCCTCGTTCATGCCGACGACCTCGACCTCGGCGCCGTCGCGGCGCAGCTTCAGGATCGCCATGTCGAGCGCCTGCACCGAACTGATGTCCCAGATATGGGCGTGCGTCACGTCGATCACCACGCGCTCGGGCGCCTCGCGGAAGTCGAAGGCCTCCATGAAGTCCTCCACCGAGCCGTAGAAGAGCTGTCCCTCGACGCGGTAGGTCCGCACCCGGCCGTCGGCGCTGATCTCGCTCGTCACGCGGAAGAGCTGCGCGATCTTCGCCGCGAAGAAGATGCCCGACAGGAGCACGCCCACCAGCACCCCGATGGCGAGGTTGTGGGTATAGACCACCACCGCCACCGTGGCGATCATCACCACCGAGGACGAGCGCGGATGCACGCGCAGGTTCTTGATCGAGGACCACGAGAAGGTGCCGATCGCGACCATGATCATGATCGCCACCAGCGCCGGCATCGGGATCACGCTCACCACGTCGCCGAGCCCGACCACCAGCGCGAGCAGCACGACACCGGCGGCGAAGGACGACAGCCGCCCGCGCCCGCCGGATTTCACGTTGATGATCGACTGCCCGATCATCGCGCAGCCCGCCATGCCGCCGATGAAACCCGTCGCGGTGTTGGCGAGGCCCTGGCCCACGCACTCCTGGTTGCGGTCGGATTTCGTGTCGGTCAGGTCGTCCACGATGTTCTGCGTCATCAGGCTTTCGAGGAGGCCCACGACCGCCACCGCCACGGAATAGGGCAGGATGATCTGGAGCGTCTCGAAGGTGAGCGGGATGTCGGGGATCAGGAAGACGGGCAGCGTGTCGGGCAGCGCCCCCATGTCGCCCACCGTGCGCACGTCCCAGCCGAAGGCGACGGTGAGCGCCGTGAGCACGACGATCGTCACCAGCGGCGAGGGCACCGCGGTCGTCACCATCGGAAAGAGATAGATGATCGCCAGCCCGCCCGCGACCAGCGCATAGGTCAGCCATGTGACGTGCCGCGGGTCGAGCTCGGGCAGCTGGGCCATGAAGATCAGGATGGCGAGCGCGTTGACGAAGCCCGTCATCACCGACTTCGAGACGTAGCGCATCACGAAGCCGAGCCTCAGGAAACCGGCCGCGATCTGCAACAGCCCCGCGAGCACGGTCGCGGCGAGGAGATACTGCAGCCCGTGCTCGGCCACCAGCGTGACCATCAGCACCGCCGTCGCCGCCGTCGCCGCCGAGATCATGCCCGGCCGCCCGCCGGTGATCGCCGTGATCACCGCGATGGAGAAACTTGCGTAAAGTCCCACCTTGGGGTCGACGCCGGCGATGATGGAAAAGGCGATCGCCTCGGGGATGAGCGCGAGCGCCACCACCACGCCGGCGAGCAGGTCGCCGCGGATGTTGCCGAGCCACTGGCTCCGGTAGGCATAGAGAGAAATCATTTGGGGTAACGCTCCGCGGCCGCCCGGCCCGTGATCGGGCGGCGTGCCATCGCACTTGTCATGTCGTTGACGGCGTGTCCGCGGCACGGTGCCTGCGGCGCGGCGCCGGACTGGGTTCGCTGCACGGCAGCATATCGGAGTCCGGGCGCGATGCAAGCCCGCCCCGACCCGCGACGCTTCAGGGTCCGTGAACACCTTTTCAGGACTTCTGATTTGCCTCGGCGCGGCTGGCATGTGCCCAATCCGGAACTGCGTGCCGCCCGGCTTGGGCCGCTGCACAGCGCGACAGCGCCACGCACGAACACCGACAGGGAGCATACCGATGAAAACCCGACTTCTCGCCGCCGCGGCCGCCGCGGCGTTCGCCTCGCCCGCCGCCGCGCAGGACAGCTGCGGCGAGGTCTCGATCACCGAGATGAACTGGGCCTCCGCACAGATCGTCACCGCCGTCGCCAAGTTCCTTATGGAGCAGGGCTACGACTGCACCGTCTCGACGGTGCCCTCGGCGACCGTCCCGGCCGTCACCTCGCTCGCCGAGAATGGCGAGCCCGACATCGTGACGGAGCTCTGGCTGAACTCCACCGGCGAGGTCTACGCGCGCCTCGAGGAGGAGGGCAAGGTCGAGCCGGTGGCCGACATCCTCGCGCCCGGGGGTGTCGAGGGCTGGTGGATCCCCTCCTACCTCGCCGAGGAGCACCCGGAACTGACCACGATCGAGGGCGTGATGGAGAACCCCGACCTCGTCGGCGGGCGCTTCGACAACTGCCCCGACGGCTGGGGCTGCCGGATCGTGAACGACAACCTGATCCCGGCGCTCGGGATCGAGGAGGCGGGTCTCGAGGTGTTCAACCACGGCTCGGCCGAGACCCTCTTCTCCTCGCTCGCCGCCGCCTACGAGGACCGCGAGCCGTGGTTCGGCTACGTCTACGGCCCCACCTCGGTGCTCGGCAAATACGACATGGTCAAGGTCGAGCTCGGCCCCGTCGACGAGGAGATCCACGCCGCCAACCAGAATCAGGACAACCCGGATCCCGGCGTCTCGGATTTCCCGCCGGCGCCGGTCCTGACTGTGGTGACCGCCGAGTTCCGCGAGCGCGCGCCGGAGATCGTCGACCTGATGAGCAACGTCAGCTTCGACATCGACGTGATGAACGGCCTGCTCGCCTGGAAGGACGAGAACAA
Organism: Rhodosalinus sp.; assembly: GCF_041685465.1. Classification (NCBI taxonomy): domain Bacteria; kingdom Pseudomonadati; phylum Pseudomonadota; class Alphaproteobacteria; order Rhodobacterales; family Paracoccaceae; genus Rhodosalinus; species Rhodosalinus sp. Next base: position 2,727 of record NZ_JAWLFS010000261.1, read on the forward strand.
CGCCTCGAACGAGGAGGCGGCGGCGCATTTCATCCAGTCGAACGCCGACGTCTGGCGCGACTGGGTCAACGAGGACGCCCGCGCGAACCTCGCCGGCCTTCTGGAGTGAGCGCCGCCTCCGGTGCGGCACATGCCGCGCCGGAGGCCGTTTCGGCTGATCCGCGCCCAGGCGCGCGGATCAGCCCCGGTGTCTCGGGACTGCGCCGCCGTCACGCGGCGCCTTGGCGCCTCTGCGCCACGACCTCTGACAGATGCGGGGGCCGCCTGCCGCGCCGCCCCCCGTCAGGGCAAGCTTCAGAGCGCCCGTCAGAGCGCGCGGATCCGCTCCAGCGTCGCGGCGCGCACGGCCACGCCGTCGCGCTCTGCGCGGGCGCGCGCCGCGGCCCGCCCGTCGCCCGGCAGCCGCGCGCCCGGCTCGGCGCGGATCGCCTCCGTCAGCGCGGCGATGCGCGCGGCATAGGCGCCACCCGAACTCGCCTCCGGGTCCAGCGCGATGAAGCACTGCCCGGTGCGCGGCGGCCCGCCCTTCGGCCCCGAGAAGGGGCTCGCATCGCGCCCGAGCGTCGCGCCTGTCAGCGCCGCCGCCATGACCTCCACCAGGAGCGCGAGGCCCGCGCCCTTGTAACCGCCCGCCGGCGCCATGGAGCCCGCGAGCGCGCGCTCGGGATCGGTCGTCGCCGCCCCGTCGGGGCCGAGCGCCCAGCCCTCGGGGATCGCGCGGCCCTCCCGCGCGTGCGCCATGATCTCTGACTTGGCGATCACGCTCGCGCTCTGGTCGATCAGAAGGGCCACGCCCCCCTCCCCGTCCGGCGCGGCGAGCGAGATCGGGTTGGTGCCCACCACCGGTGTCGCCCCGCCCGCCGGCGCGATCGAGGCCGGCGCGTTGGTGAAGCCGAGGCCGATGAGCCCCGCCTGCGCCAGCGCCCGCGTGTGCACGCCGAGCACCCCGCAGTTGTAGGACTCCCGCACGGCGAGCGCCGCGACGCCCTGTGCCCGTGCGGCCGGGGTCAGTTCGGCGAAGCCCGCCGCGATCGCGGCATGGGCGAAGCCCTGCCCCGCGTCGGCGACGACGAGCCCGGGCCGCGGGCGCGTGACCTCGGGCGCCGCGTCGCCCCGGACCTTGCCGCAGCGCAGATGCTCGCAATAGACCGGGATATAGGCGAG
>NZ_JAWLFS010000262.1:0-3888 GCF_041685465.1 Rhodosalinus sp.
CGGCGCCGGTGCGGCTCGCCGCCGCGCGCTTCAGCGTCTCGCGCGCCGTGGCGCCCGCGCGGCGCAACTTCTCGTAGGCATCCGGTACCGTCGTCGAGCCGCCGGTGATCTGCATTCCGAACAACTTCCCGGCCGCCTCGCTCACCTCGTCGCGCAGGAAGCGGGCGATCACCCCGTCGTCGGTCGCGGCGACCGGCATCCCCTCGGAGACGACCACGGAATTGTAATAGGCCGGCGCCGGCGGCCCGAAGGCGGTGCGCACCTCGGCCGGGTCCACATCGAGCTCCTCGGCCAGAAGCGCGGCCTGCACCTGCACCGTGCCCTGACCCACATCCGCGCGCGGCGTGATCAGCGTCACCCCCTCGCCATCCACGATCACCCAAGGAGTGAGCGCGACGCCGTCGTCACCGGGCTCGAGCGGGTTGCGATAAGGCGCCCGCAGCCGCCAGGTGCCGAAGGCCACGCCGCCGGCCACCGCCACGGCCCCGACGAGAAAGCCCCGTCGCGCGATCTTGCCCACGCTTGCCATCGCTCAGCCCTCCGCAAGCCGGCGCGCTGCATCGTGCACCGCGGCGCGCAGGCGCGGGTAGGTGGCGCAGCGGCAGAGATGCCCGCCCATCGCCGCGTCGATGTCGTCGTCGGTGGGATCCGGTGTCTCGGCGAGAAAGCTCGCCGCCTGCATGACCTGACCCGGCTGGCAGTAGCCGCATTGCGCGACCTGTGTCTCGATCCAGGCGGCCTGAACCGGGTGCGGCGCGTCCGGGGTGCCGAGCCCCTCGATCGTGATGACCTCGGCGCCCGCGACGTCGGCGGCCCGGGTCTGACAGGCGCGCACCGCCACGCCGTCCAGATGCACGGTGCAGGCGCCGCACTGCGCGATGCCGCAGCCGTATTTCGTCCCCGTGAGCCCCAGCGCGTCGCGCAGCACCCAGAGGAGGGGCATGTCCTCTTCCACCTCCACCTCGTGGGTGGTGCCGTTGACCCTCAGTTCCATGCAGCCGCTCTCCCTCGTCGCCCGACGGGGAGCATAGCGCGCCCGGCGGCCGGGCCAAACCCCGCGGTCGCCGATCTCAGGAGCGTGCGATGTATCGGTCGCGGCGGTGATTGACCGTGATGATGAGATTGAGCACCACCGCCCCCGCCAGCGACCAGAGCACCACCGGCCAGGGGAAAAGCGCCAGGGCGAGCGCGAAGACGCCGAGATCGAAGAGAAGCTGCACGTAGCCGGCCTTCATCGTGCCGCGGTCCTGCAGCCAGAGCGCGACGATCCCCACGCCGCCGAGGGTCGCGCCGTGCCGGAAGAGCGTCAGCAGCCCGGAGCCCGCGAGCACGCCGGCAAGCACGGCCGCCACCGGTCCCGGCACCGGGCCGAGCGGCACGGCGAGCGGCAGCGCCTCGGCCAGCGCGCTCATCAGCGCGACCGCCACGAAGGTCTTGACCGTGAACCGCCAGCCGAGCGCGCGCACCGCGAGGACGTAGAAGGGCAGGTTGAGCAGGAAAAAGACCGCGCCGAAGGACCAGCCCGTCGGATAGCTCAGCACGAGCGCGAGCCCCGCGATCTGCCCGGTGACCAGATCGGCGGCCCGCAGGACGTTGACCGCGAGCGCCACCAAGAGCGCGCCGACGACCAGGCCCTGCGCATCCTCGAGCGGCGTGTGCCGCTCCGGCGGCGGCGAGGAAAGAAACTGCATGGCGCCGCGCTAGGCCCCGGCGCGCGGGCCGTCAAGGCGCAGGGCGCGTCCCGACCGCACACATGGCGGCGACCGCACGGACGACAGGGGCAGGCGCGCCGCACCGGGCGCGCCCCGTTCGATGCCCCGGGAGGGCAAGCTGTGCCCCGCCCCGGTCCTCCCGCGTCAGCCGCCGAGCGCGGCGTTCAGGTTCTCGTCCACCTTCTCGAGGAAGCCCATGGTGGTGAGCCACCCCTGGTCGGGGCCGACGAGCAGCGCGAGGTCCTTGGTCATGTGGCCCGACTCGACCGTTTCCACCACGACGCGCTCCAGCGTCTCGGCGAAATTGCGCAGCTCGTCGTTGCCGTCGAGCTTGGCACGGTGCTTGAGCCCGCCGGTCCATGCGAAGATCGAGGCGATGGAGTTCGTGGAGGTCTCCTCGCCCTTCTGGTGCTGGCGGTAGTGGCGGGTGACGGTGCCATGCGCGGCCTCGGCCTCGACGATCCGGCCGTCCGGCGTCATCAGCTGGCTCGTCATCAGCCCGAGCGAGCCGAAGCCCTGCGCCACGGTGTCGGACTGCACGTCGCCGTCGTAGTTCTTGCAGGCCCAGACGAAGCCGCCGTTCCACTTCATCGCGCAGGCGACCATGTCGTCGATCAGGCGATGTTCGTAGGTGATGCCCTTGGCCTTGAACTGCTCCTCGAACTCGGCCTCGTAGACCTCCTGGAACAGGTCCTTGAAGCGGCCGTCGTAGGCCTTCAGGATCGTGTTCTTGGTCGACATGTAGAGCGGCCAGCCCATGTCCAGCGCGTAGTTCATCGAGGCGCGGGCGAAGTCGCGGATCGACTCGTCGAGGTTGTACATGGACATCGCCACGCCGGCGCCGGGCGCCTGGTAGACCTCCTTCTCGATGACCTGGCCGTCCTCGCCCTCGAACTTGATCGTCAGCGTGCCGGGCCCGGGCATCAGGAAATCGGTCGCGCGGTACTGGTCGCCGAAGGCATGGCGCCCGATCACGATGGGCTGCGTCCAGCCGGGCACGAGGCGCGGCACGTTGCGGCAGATGATCGGCGCGCGGAAGACCACGCCGCCGAGGATGTTGCGGATCGTGCCGTTGGGGCTGCGCCACATCTTCTTGAGGCCGAACTCCTCGACCCGCGCCTCGTCAGGCGTGATCGTGGCGCATTTGACGGCCGCGCCGACCTCCCTGGTCTTCTCGGCGGCGTCGACGGTGATCTGGTCGTCGGTGGCGTCGCGCGACTGGATCGACAGGTCGTAATAGAGAAGGTCGATGTCGAGGTAGGGCAGGATCAGCTTCTGCTTGATGAAGTCCCAGATGATCCGGGTCATCTCGTCGCCGTCCATCTCGACGATGGGGTTCTCGACTTTGATCTTGGCCATGGGCGCGGTCCTCTCGTCCGGCTGCGTTCGCGCGCCTTCTAGCGGAGGAATGCGGCGCTGAAAAGATCGTATGCGACAGTATACACGTTCGATGCCGCGGATCGGGTCACGCCTCGGCCGCCGCGCGGGCCTCGATCCGGCGCAGATGCAGCATCAGACCCAGCGCCGCCACCGCCATGACGAAGACCCCCACCGCGAGCGGCAGCGGCGTGCCGTCGAACATCAGCCCCACCGGCACGGCGAGCAGAACCGCCGTCACCGTCGCCAGCGCGCCGATGATGGAGGAGGCGAAACCCGCGATGTGGCCGAGGGGCTCGAGCGCCATGGCGTTGATGTTGCCGAGCGTCAGCCCGACCTGGAAGAAGAGCGAGGCCTGCCAGAAGACGAAGAGCGCGAAGAAGACCGGCTCGGGCGGCGGTGCGAGGCTTACCAAGATCATCGCGCCGGCGATGGCGCATTGCGCCGCGAGCGCCGCGGTGATCAGGAACCGCATGCCGAGCCGCATCACCACGAGCGCGTTCAGGAGCGTCGCGCTTCCCGCGGCGATGGCGATTCCCCCGAACCAGAAGGGGAAGCTGTCGGCCCGGCCGAAGGTCACGTCGTAGACCGGCTGAACGCTCACCAGCATGGAGAACATCTGCCCGAAGACGAGGCCCTGCACGAGAATGGCGAGGCGCACCATCGGGGTCGTCGCGACCTCCACCAGCGCGGCGGCGAGCGCGTCGCCGCGGAAGGGGCGGCGCATTTCGCGCGGCAGCGGCTCGGCGAGGCGCAGCGTCATCCAGAGCGGTGCGACGAGGCCGAAGGCCATGAAGGC
>NZ_JAWLFS010000263.1:0-3861 GCF_041685465.1 Rhodosalinus sp.
TCGCAAGCCCTTCACCGTGGACGAGGTGCTGAACGCGCGGCTGATCGCCTGGCCGCTGACGCTGCCGATGTGCTCGCCGATCAGCGATGGCGCGGCGGCGGCGGTCGTGGTGAGCGCGCGCAAGGCGCGGGAACTGGGGCTTGGGCGCGCCGTCAAGGTCCGCGCGATCCGGCTGGGCAACGGCGGGCGGCGCGCGCCCGACGACCTGGAGGCGCATATCTCGCGCCGCACGGCGCTCGCGGCCTACGAGGCCGCGGGGCTGGGCCCCGGGGACGTGGACGTGGCCGAATGCCACGACGCCACCGCCTTCGGCGAAATCCAGCAGACCGAGCTTCTGGGCTTCTGCGGGATCGGCGGAGGCGGGCCGCTGGCGGAGAGCGGGGCGACCGCGCTGGGCGGGCGCATCCCGTTCAACCCCTCGGGCGGGCTCGAATCGCGGGGCCATCCTATCGGCGCCACGGGGCTGGCGCAGATCCACGAACTGGTCACGCAGCTGCGCGGCGAGGCCGGGCCGCGCCAGGTGGACGGCGCGCGCATCGCGCTGGCCGAGAACGGCGGCGGGCTGATGGGGGTCGAGGAGGCCGCCGTCTCCATCGCGCTGCTGGAGCGGGCATGAGCGCGGGCCGGGCCGCGGCGTTGCCCGGGGTGTTCTTGCCATCCCGGGCACCATTGCCCGGCAGCCTCTCGTCGGGGACTCACGCCCTGCTTCCGGGAGGCCGGACCGCGCCTCTGCGCGGGGCGCGCGCGGCATCTGCCGGCGTCGCGAGGGGCGCCTCGCAGGCGCTCGTCGGGCCTTCCGGCCCTCCTCGCGAGGACGTCCGCAAGGGCGGACGAGCGGCCCGCGCGGCGCGGGGCGGACGCAGGGGCGATGCCGCCCGGAGCGCGGCATGACCCTCGCTCTCCTGCTCGACACCGCGGCGCGGCGCTGGGGCGACCGGCCAGCGGTTTCGGTGGGGGCCGCGGTTCGGCTCGACTATGCCGGGTTCGCGGAGCGGGCGGCGCGGCTGGCGGGCGGCATGGCGGCGACGGGGCTCCGGCCCGGCGACCGCGTGCTGCTGGCGATGCACAACAACGCCGACTACCTGCCGCTGATGTTCGCCTGCTGGTGGGGTGGCTTCGCCGCCGTTCCCGCGAACGCGCGGCTGCACCCGTCCGAGATCGGCTTCATCGGGCAGGACGCCGGCGCGGCGCTGGGTTTCGTGTCGGAGGATCTGGCCGAGGGGGTCGCGGCGGAACTCGCCTGCCCGGTGCTGGTGCAGGGCGGCGCCGAGGCCGCGCGGCTGGCGCAGGCCGACCCGCTGCCGCGGCATGCCGCCGGGCCGGAGGACCTTGCCTGGATCTTCTACACCTCCGGCACGACCGGCCGGCCCAAGGGCGCGATGCTCAGCCACCGAAACCTGACCGCGATGGCGGTGGCCTATCTGGCCGATGTGGATCATCTGAGCCCGCGCGATGCGCTCCTGCACCTGGCGGCGACCAGCCACGCCTCGGGGCTCTTCGCGCTGTCCTTCGTGGCCAAGGGGGCCAACAACATCCTGCCCGAGGCGGGCGGCTACGATGCCGAAGAGATGGCCGCGACCCTGCGGCGCGAGGAAAGCCTGACCTTTTTCGCGCCCTCGGTGCTTCTGCGCCGCATGGCGGCGGACGGGCCGGTGCGGGAGGCGCCGCTGGACGGCCTGCGCACGATCCTGACCGGGGCGGGACCGATCCATGCCGAGGACATCCGCCTCTTCCTCGACGTCTTCGGTCCGCGGCTCTGGAACGGCTACGGGCAGGGCGAGAGCCCCTGCACGATCACCGCGATCGACAAGGCGACGCTGTGGGAGGTGCACCGCAACGGCCCGGCGGAGCGGCTGACCAGCGTCGGCTGGGCGCGCACCGGAATCGACGTGCGGGTGGCGGACGCGCAGGGCCGTGCCGTGCCCCCGGGCGAGAGCGGCGAGGTGCTTGTGCGCGGCGATACCGTCATGTCCGGATACCTGAACCGCCCCGAGGCGACGGCAGAGGCGCTGCGCCACGGCTGGCTGCATACCGGCGACATGGGGCGCATGGACGCGCAGGGCTTCCTGCACCTGCTCGACCGCAGGAAGGACATGATCGTCTCGGGCGGCATGAACGTCTACGCCCGCGAGGTGGAGGAGGTGCTGCGCGGCCATCCGAACGTGGCCGAGGCGGCGGTGATCGGTCTGCCCGACGCGGAATGGGGTGAGACGGTCTGCGCGGTGATCATGCCCGATGGTCATGCGCCGTCGCCTGACGATCTGGACGCGCTCTGCCTCTCGCGCCTCGCCCGGTTCAAGCGGCCGAAGCGGTACGAGATCGTGCAAGCCCTTCCGAAGAACAGCGCCGGCAAGGTGCTCAAGACGGACCTGCGCGCACGCTTTGGCGAACCCGCCGGATGACCCGGTAGAATTGTTCTACAACTTTGTAGATCAAGATTGACAGAGGGAAGCCGAGTCACCAATCTGGCCGCAGATCGGCTGGGGAGAGCCGGCAGAGGGAGGAGAACATGGCCAAGCTCTACGTGGATTCCGACAAGTTCGGGTCCAACTCGGCATCGCCAACGGTCGATGCCTTCCATGGCGCGATCAAGGACATCGTGCGCCGCAAACTCGACGAGTCCGGTCACTCCTGGGACAAGTTCGTGTTCGATTCGTCCTACGACCTGATCACCGCCGAGGACATGGCGCAGGTCGAGAAGCTGCTCGTGGACGCCGGTCACAAGTTCGACTGGTCGGCGGCGATCTCGCCCCAGGAGCGTCCCGAGATCTACAAGCCTGCGGAGGGGGTCAGCGAGGCGGACATCGCCGACTTCTCCTTCGAGCACGAGGAGGCCATCGTCGCGGACGCCGACGCGGAGGGCCGCGAGCAGCGCGGGCAGGGCGATAACGTCGCCCGCTATCCGGAGGCCTGCACAGGCACCGCGCGCTACATCCGGTCGCCGACGCTCGTCCTGAAGTATCTCGAGGCAGGCGTGCCGCCGGACACCATCGCGGTCATCGACGACTCCGGCGGCACGCTGACCGCGCCGATCCTCGAGCAGTTCAAGGGCGTGATCTGCGCGGGCGGCTCGACGCGCTCGCACCTGGGCATCCTGACGCGCGAATACGGCGTGCCCTGCCTGATGAACGCCAAGATCAGCGGCATCAAGGAGGGCGACACGGTGATGATCGAATGCACCGCCGACCCCAAGACGGCCGCGGACTATCAGAAGAACGTCGAGCGCACGGCCAGGGTCTGGCGCCTGAAGAAGGCGGACTGAACCGCACGGGGGAACGCCGGCCCAGGGAGGAAACCATGCCGAACACCACGATCAATTACGCCCAGCTGCTCGAGACCAACAATCTCATGCAGATCACCACGGACGAGACCTACTGGCTCTGCGTCACCCGCACGGTGCAGGAGTCCAAGCTCTTTCCGGTCCCGTCCTACATGATGCTCAGCTACCTGATGGCCTACTACCGCTATCCCTCGCTTCTGCGGAAGATCGAAGGGCGGATGTCGGCCGAGGAGGTGGGCGACCGCGCCCGCAACATGGGGATGAAGATCCAGAACCCGGCGATGGGCTGGGCGCTGCCGGGCTTCTACCTGCTGGGCCGCGAGTGGCTGATCAACATGGGTCTGCTGCGCCCCACCGACGCCATCGAGGACCTGATCTACGTGATGGATTTCTGGAAGCGGTTCCAGCTCTCCTATCACCGCAACGACGGCCACCGCACGAACAAGGAGTTCGGCCACCGCAACCAGGCGATGCCCGAGCGGCGGCTGCAGGTGTTCCACGCCGACATGTACGACTGCGAACAGGGCGACGAGCTGCACGAGGCGGCGCAGTCCTTCATGGCCACCGTCTCGCAGTACGGC
>NZ_JAWLFS010000264.1:0-3838 GCF_041685465.1 Rhodosalinus sp.
CGTGTCAGCCCGGCGGCGAGGCTGCGCTGCATCTCCTGCGCCTTGGCCTGATGGCGCGCGCCGAAATAGAAGCTCACCACCGCGCCGAGCAGCCACCAGAGCGGCTCCGGGACCGCGGCAAGCGCGCCCATCCGTTCGGCGAACCAGGCCGGCGCCGCCATAGCAGCCCCGAAGAGCGCCAGCGTGCCGAGCGCCATCGCCGGGCGCGGCAGGCGATTGAGCGCGTCCACCAGACGGTCGAAGCGGCCGCGGCGCGGGTGCACGAACTCCGCGGCGAACTGCGCCAGCGCGGCCGCCCGCGCCTCCGCGTCACGTTCGGCGTCCGCCTCGGCGTTGACGCGAAAGACCTCGGCCGTCTCCGCGATGACGTTGCGCTCGGCCCCGAAGAGCGCGTCGAGGAGCCGCCCGATCAGTCCCATGCCGCCACCCGTGCGCGGAACTCCGCCTCCGTCAGGTGGTAGCGCGGCGAGATGAAGATCTCCGCCCGCCGGATCCAGCCCCCCTTGCCGCCGGCGCGGGTCCGGGCGTACTTGCGGCTTTCCGGCCTGCGGTCGGCAAGCCGCAGGTAAAAGTTGCGCCGCGCGATGCCGTAGGCGTCCGCGAGGTGATCCGGCGCGATCGCCGCCGCCTCCTCGGCCGCGCCGGCGGTCTCGGGGCCGATGATCCCGTCCACCGCCACGCGCAGCCCCATGTCGCCGAGCAGGCGTTGCAGGATCTTCACCGCCTCGGCGCCGGCGTTGACGTACATGTCGAAGACCGTGGGGCGCAGCGCCTCGGGCAGGCGCGCGATGCCCGGCGCGGCGTAGTAGTGACGCAGCAGGATGTCCACCGCCTCGGCGCGGTCGAGGGCGCGCACGTCGTCCGCGGTCACCGCGCCGTCGCCGTCGATGTCGTGGCCGAGGCGGCGCAGCGTATGGATCGTCACGCCGTGGTTCGTGGCCCCGCCGGGATCGTCGGGGTCGTCCACGTAACCGCCTTCGCGGTCCACGATATCCTCGGCAATCTCGCGTATGCTCCGCATGGTCTCTCCTCCGCCCGGACTGGCGGCGGAGAGGGTGACGCGGCCGGTTTAACGACGGGCCGGTCGAGCGCGCGTTGCGCGGATCAGGACTCGGGCGCGTCCTCGCCGTGGCGGTAGACCCCCTGCGCCTTGAGCGCGTCGGTCACTTCCTTCGGCATGTAGGTCTCGTCGTGCCGTGCGAGGATCTCGCTCGCCTCGAACACGCCGTTCACGTACCGCCCGGTGCCCACCATGCCCTGATTCTCCTCGAAGAGATCGGGCAGCACGCCCCGGAAGGTCACCGGGATCGAGGCGCCGCCGTCGGTCACCGAGAAGTGGACCGTCTCTCCCTGCCCGCGCTTGAGCGTCCCCTGCTCGACGAGGCCGCCGATGCGGAACGTCTCGTTCGGCGCGGGCGGCTCCGCGGCGATCTCGCTCGGCGCGCGGAAGAAATTGATGCCGTCGCGCATCGCATAGCCGACGAGGCCGGTGGAGAGGATCAGCGCCACCGTGGCGACGACGATGAGCTGGATACGGCGTTTCTTCTTGAGACCCTTCATGGGTGTCCCTCATGGAAAGCAGGGCGCGAGCATCAGTCCTGTATGCTCGTGTATATCTAGCATCAGGTTGGCGTTCTGCAAAGCTTGTCCGGACGACCCCTTGGTGAGGTTGTCGAGCGCCGCGACCACCATCGTGCGCCCCGGCTGCCGGTCGCCCACGACCCCGAGATGGCAGAAATTCGAGCCTCTGACGTGCCTTGTGGAGGGAAGTTCACCCATCGGCAGCACCTCGACGAAGCGCTCGGCGCCGTAGGCCTGCGACAGCGTGTCGTGCACGGCCTGCGCCGCGCCCCTGACATAGGCCGTGGCGAGGATGCCGCGATTGGCCGGCATCAGGTGCGGCGTGAACTGCACGCGCACCTCGCGCCCCGCGAGCGCCGAGAACTCCTGATCGAACTCGCCGAGGTGGCGGTGCGTGCCCCCTGCCGCGTAGGCGTGATAGCCCTCGGAAAGCTCGGCGTGCAGAAGGTTTTCCTTCAGCGACCGCCCCGCGCCCGAGACGGCACACTTGAGGTCGAGGATGATGTCGCCCGTGTCGATCACGCCCCCCGCGATCAGGGGGCGAAGCGCGTATTGTCCCGCGGCGGCGTTGCAGCCCGTCCCGGCCACGAGCCGCGCGGTGCGAATCGACTCCCGGTAGAATTCCGTCAGGCCGTAGACGGCTTCCTTCTGCAGCTCCGGCGCCGCATGCGGCTTGCCGTACCAGCGCTCGTAGTCGGCCGGGTCGCGCAGGCGGAAGTCGGCGGACAGATCGACCACCTTCACGCCCGCGGGCAGCCCCGCGATCACCTGCTGCGACGTGGCGTGCGGCAGCGCGCAGAACACCAGGTCGAGCCCCGCGAAATCCACGTCCTCGATCCGGGCGAGACGCGGCAGGTCGAGATGGCGCAGATGCGGAAAGACCTCGCCCATGGTGCTGCCGGCCTTGCGGTCTGCGGTGAGCGCGGCGATCTCCATCGCCCCATGCGTGGCGATCAGCCGGACGAGTTCCGCGCCGGTGTAGCCCGAGGCCCCGAGAATGGCGATTTTGGCTGTCATGGCAACGCCTTTCGTATTGACCCTCATGCGCCGCAGAAGGTGATCTCGCGCCGCAGAAACTGCGCCGCGCGGTCCGAGACCCGCGCCGGATCGCCCGTGGTCAGGAAGCCCGCCGCCGCGCCCGCCCCCTGCATGCCGGGGCGCCGCACGAGGTAATCTGCAAGGCTCTCGGCGACGATCCGCGGCTGCGAGTAGACGGCGACCTCCGGCCCCAGTGCGGCGCGGAAGACATCCTCCAGAAGCGGATAATGCGTGCAGCCCAGCACCGCGGCCTCCGGCTGCGGCATCTTGCGCAGGAGCGCCTCGACGTGCGAGCGCACCAGCGCCTCGGCGAGGATCAGGTCGCCCTCCTCGATCGCGTCGACGACGCCGCCGCAGGCCTGTGCCTCCACGTCCACGCCGATCGCGCGGAAGGCGAGCTCGCGCTGGAAGGCGCGGGAGGCCACGGTCGCGGGCGTCGCGAAGAGCGCGACGTTCTTCACCGCCACTTCGCGCGGGGGGGAGTTGTCGCCCCACTGCCGTTCGGTCAGCGCCTCGATCAGCGGCACGAAGACGCCGAGCACGCGCTTGTCGGGCGGCACCCATGTCTCCTGCAGGCGGCGCAGCGCGGCGGCCGAGGCGGTGTTGCAGGCGAGGATCACCAGATCGCACCCCTCGTCCCAGAGCCGCTCCACCCCGCGCTTCGTCAGCTCGGTCACGTCGTCGGGGTCGCGCACGCCGTAGGGCGTATTCGCATTGTCGCCGAGATAGACGACGGGCACCTCGGGCAGCCGCCGCGTCACCGCGTCCAGCACCGTCAGCCCGCCGAGGCCGGAGTCGAAGATCCCAACCGCCATGTCGCTCCGCCCGCCCGCGCTCAGGCGCGGTGCCGCTCCTCGAACTCGAAGCCATACTCGTAGCTGCCGAGCGGCTTCGGCGACAGCTCATAGGTCTTGCGGCGGAGGAAGTCCATCATGGCACGGGCGTCGCCGGCATGCGCGGCGAGTTCCTCCGGCGGGATGGGTGTGCCGATCGCGACGCGCACCGGCGTGTTCACCCGCTTGCGGAACTCCGCGATCAGCAGCCCCATGCGCAGCGTCTGGTGCAGGTGACTGGCGAGCTGGAAGAGCCGCGAGTTCGCCCCCTCGAAATAGAGCGGCACCACCGTCGCCCCCGAGCGCGCGATCATCCGCGCGGTGAAGCTGCGCCAGCCCGGGTCCATCGGACGCGAGAAAGGCCGCGCCGCGGTGGAGACGGTGCC
>NZ_JAWLFS010000265.1:0-3815 GCF_041685465.1 Rhodosalinus sp.
GAAACCCACGGGCTCCACGGTGATCGCGTCCATGTCGAGGTCGTTCTCGGCGGCGAAGATCGGGAACTGCGCCCATGCGCCGTCCGGCGGCGGCGCGCCCAGCACGCGGCCCTCGAGGTCCTTGGGCGCCTCGACGCCCTGGCTCCTGCGGCCGACCACGGCGAAGGGCGGCTTGTCGTAGACCATCATCACGGCCGTCACCGGCGCACCGGGGTTCTGGTCCAGGAACTTGATGAGCGAGTTGATGTCGGCGAAGCCCACCGGGAAGGCCCCGGTCGCCACCTTCGGGATCGCGTCGAGCGAGCCCTGTCCGGCGGTGACCTCGACCTCGAGCCCGGCGTCGGCGAAGTAGCCCTCGTCGATGGCGACGAAATAGGGCGCGGCGGGCCCCTCGAACTTCCAGTCGAGGGCGAAGGGCATCTCGGTCTGCGCCGCGGCGGCGCCGGCGGCGAGCGTGACGGCGGCGGTGACGATCGGACGGACGAACACGGGTGGCACCTCTCCTGCTGTGGGTGTCGGGTCTGATGCCCGACTCGCGTGCCCGGCGGCAAAAGGCCACCGGGGAATCGCCGGAGCGGCCGCTCCGGATGTCTGCATCAAACATTCTGCCGAAGTTTTGGGCAACCCGCTGCGAAAGCGGGCGTGACGATGCCCCCTGCGCGTCGAATTCCGCCGCCGATGCTGGACACGGGCGGGGGGGCTCCGTCTGATCGGCGCGGGACGCGGGGGCGCCGCCTGTCCGGGCCGGATCCCGGCAGGCGGCCATCCGCGACGAGGCTCGCAGGATAGGGGAGGCGGCGATTCTCCAGACCGTGACGACGATCGCGCCCGGGACGCAGGGCGACAGCGCGCCCCAACGGGCGCGCGGCGCGGTGCGGTTTGCCGTGCGCGCGGCACGTGGCGGCAGCGCGCTCGCCACCTTCCGGCACGCGGGCTCGCTGCGCGCGGTCTTCCCGCGCATGCGGCCCGGCGGCGCGGTGGAGGCGGTGCTCGTCAACACCGCGGGCGGCGTCACGGGCGGCGACCGATTCTCGGTCGAGGCCGCGGCGGAGGCGGGCGCGGCGCTCACCCTGTCGACGCAGGCCTGCGAGCGCGCCTACCGCGCGCCGCCGGGGCCGGCCGGGCGGCTTTCGGTGCGGCTCTCGGCCGCGAAGGGCGCGCGGCTGAACTGGCTCCCGCAGGAGACGATCCTCTACGACGGCGCGGCGCTCGAGCGGCGGCTCGAGATCGACCTCGCGCCCGGCGCGCGGGTCCTGATGTGCGAGCCGCTGATCTTCGGCCGCGCCGCGATGGGCGAACGTCTGACCTCGGGACAGTTCCGCGACCACGTGACGATCACGCGCGGCGGGCGGCCCCTCTACCGCGACGGCGTGCACCTCTCCGGCGACATCGCGGCGACACTGGCGCGGCCGGGCGTCGCGCGCGGCGCGGGGGCCATGGCGGCGCTCGTCCTCATCGCCGAGACGGCGGAGGCCGCGCTGCCGCAGGTGCGCGCGCGCCTGCCCGAGACCGGCGGCGCGAGCCTGCTGGCGCCCGATGTCATGGCAATGCGCCTGCTCGCGCCCGACGGCGAGGCGCTGCGCCGCGCGCTCCTGCCGATCCTCGACCTTCTGACAGACGACAGCCTGCCCCGAGCCTGGAGACTTTGAGCCGATGATGCTGACCCCCCGCGAGAAGGACAAGCTGATGGTCGCCATGGCGGCGGAGGTGGCGCGCCGCCGCCTCGCCCGCGGCGTGAAGCTCAACCACCCCGAGGCGATCGCGCTGATCACCGACGCGGTGGTGGAGGGCGCGCGCGACGGCCGCCCCGTCTCGGAGATGATGGAGGCCGGCGCGCAGGTCGTCACCCGCGAGATGTGCATGGAGGGCGTGCCCGAGATGGTGCCCGAGGTGCAGGTGGAGGCCACCTTTCCCGACGGCACGAAGCTCGTCACCGTCCACGATCCGATCCGCTGAAGGAGACAGACATGAAACGCCTGATCGCCGCGCTGCCCGTCACACTCGCCGCCGGCCCCGCGCTCGCCCATCTCGACCCGGTCGCGCATGGCTCCTTCGTCGCCGGCGCGACGCACCCGGTCTTCGGGGCCGACCATGTGCTCGCCATGCTCGCCGTCGGCCTCTGGGCGGGCATGCTGGGCGGGCGGGCGCGCTGGGCGGTGCCCATGGCCTTCGTCGCCGTCATGGCGCTCGGGTTCCTGCTCGCGCTCGCGGGCGTCGCGCTGCCGCTGGTGGAGCCCGCGATCCTCGCCTCGGTGGTGATCCTCGGCCTCGTCGCGGCGGCGGGGCTCAGGCTCCCGGTTCCGGCCGGCGCGGCGCTCGTCGGCGCCTTCGCGCTCTTCCACGGGGCGGCGCATGGCGCCGAGATGGGCGCGGCGGGCGCGCTGCCCTACCTCGCCGGCTTCCTCGTGGCGACGGCGGCGCTGCACGCGGCGGGGCTTGGCCTTGCGGTTGGGCTCGCCCGGGCCGGGCGCACCGCACCCCGCGTCGCGGGCGGCCTCGTCGCCGCGGCGGGCGCGGCGCTGGCGGCGGGGGTCTGAGCCATGATCCCCGGAGAGGTTCAGACGCCGGAGGGCGAGATCGAGCTCAACGCGGGCCGCGAGACGGCGACACTGCGCGTGGCGAACACCGGCGACCGCCCGGTGCAGGTGGGCAGCCACTATCACTTCGCCGAGGCCAACCCGGCGCTGGAGTTCGACCGCGCGGCGGCGCGCGGCAAGCGCCTCGACATCGCGGCCGGCTCCGCCGTACGCTTCGAGCCGGGCCAGACGCGGGAAGTGACGCTGATCCCCTATGCAGGAGCGCGGCGCGTCTACGGCTTCAACGGGCAGGTTATGGGCGACCTCTGAGCAGCCATTGCAAGAGGGAGGGAGACCCCATGTGCGATATCTGTGTGATGACCTCCGTGAAGGAGAAAATGCTCAGCCGGCGCGGCTTCTTCACGGGCGCGGCGGCGACGGCCGCGGCCGCGGTGGCGGTTCCCCCGCGCCCGGTGCTGGCGCAGCCCGCGCGGCAGGTCGTGGACATGACGCACGAGCTGTCCGCCGAATTCCCGACCTTCGGCGGCTCGCCCGGCATCAGCTATGACAAGCAGTTCGATTTCGAGGGCGACGGCTACAACCTCTACGTTCTCTCGATCAACGAGCACACGGGCACCCACATCGACGCGCCGCTGCACTTCAGCGCCGATGGCCGGTCGGTGGCCGAGATCCCGGTGGAGGATCTCGCCTGCCCGCTCTGCGTGATCGACATCCGCGCCAAGGCCGCCGAAAACCCGGACGCGCAGGTGACGCCCGACGACCTTCAGGCGTGGATCGGGCGCAACGGCGCGATCCCCGACGGGGCCTGCGTGGCGATGAACTCGGGCTGGGCGGACAAGTTGGGCTCCGACGGTTTCCGCAACGCCGATTCGGCACGGCCCGGCACGATGCATTTCCCCGGCTTCCACGTGGAAGCGGCCCAGATGCTGCTGGACGAGACGAACGCGGCGGCGATCGCGGTGGACACGCTGTCGCTCGATCACGGGCCGTCGCCGGACTTTGCCGTGCACTATGCGTGGCTGCCTGCCGGGCGCTACGGCATCGAATGCCTCGCCGGGCTCGACCGGATGCCCGAGACCGGCGCCACGCTCATGGTCGGCGCGCCAAAGGTCAGGGACGGCACCGGCGGTCCCGCCCGGATCATGGGGCTCGTCTGATGGCGACGGTGCGCCTGATGGCCGACGACGAGCTCTCGGCGGAGGCCGTCGCGGTCTTCGAGGAGATCCGCGCCGCGCGGGGGACGGACTACGTCAACAACTTCTGGCGGGCGCTGGCGCA
>NZ_JAWLFS010000266.1:0-3789 GCF_041685465.1 Rhodosalinus sp.
CCCTCGGAGGCGAGGAACTGCACCGCCTCGGCCAGTTCGCCGGGCGCGGCGATTCGGCTGAGCGGCGTGTGATCCTCGATGTCCTCGCGGTAGCCGGAGTTCTGCTGCAACGCGCCCTTGAGGCTCGAGGACATGACCGAGCCGAAGGCGACCGCGTTGACGCGGATGCGGTGCGGCGCGAGGGCGACGGCAAGCGAGCGCGTCATCTGGTCGAGCGCCGCGGACGAGACGGAATAGGCCATGAGATCGGGATGCGTGCGTCGCGCGGCGATCGAGGACATGTTGACGATCGCACCGACCTGTCCCTCGGACTGTCCCCCGGCCTGCTTGATCATGCGCCGGGCGACGATCTGGCTGAGGCGCAGGCTGGTCAGCAGGTTCTGTTCGATCAGCGCCTCGGTGGAGTTGTCTTCCGGGTCCAGCGGGTCGGAGGCGAGCATCTGCCGCGAGGCGTTCACGAGGATGTCGACGCGGTCGAAGGCGTCGATCGTGGCCGAGAGCAGGTTGGCGAGCGTCAGCCGCTCGCGCAGGTCGCCGGCGAAGTAGCGGATCGCGTCCTCCTCGGCGCGCGCGCCGAGCTCATGGGCGAGCGCCGCCTCGTCCACGTCGGCGAACATGACGTTGGCGCCGCGGTCGACGAAGTGACGCCCGACGGCGAGGCCGATGCCGCGCGCGGCGCCGGTGACGATGGCGGTCTTGCCCTCGATGGAAAAGCTCATGTGTCTGCCTCTCGTGGCGGGTCAGCGCCCGGGACGGGTGGGCCGCACGGCCTCAAGCACCTTGAAGCGCGCATTGCCCGCGATCTCGCGGGAGCCGCGGAAGCGCCGCGCGAGCTCGGCCTCGTAGGGCAGATGGCGGTTGGCGACAAGCCAGAGGCGCCCGCCGGGGGCGAGGATCTCCGCCGCGGCGGCGACGAAGGCACGCCCGAGGTCCGGGTCCGGCGCGCGGCCCTCGTGGAAGGGCGGATTCATCACGATGCCGCCGGGCGCGTCCGCGGGGCGCCACGTCCGGGCATCGGCCCAGTGGAAGCGGGCGCGCGGGTCGGTGACGTTCTCGCGTGCGCAGTCGAGCGCGGTGCGGTCGGCCTCGACGAGGTCGAGCCGCTCGATGCGATCGCGCTCGAGCAGGCGGGTGGCGAGATAGCCCCAGCCCGCGCCGAGGTCGGCCATCCGGGCGGGAAGTTTCGCCGGCAGCGACCCGGCGAGCAGGACGGAGCCCGGGTCGGGCCCGTCGGCGGAAAAGACACCGGGCGCCGTGACGAAGCCCTCCGGCGTGGTCTGCCGCGCCGGGCGGCGCCAGTCGCCGAGCGTGCCCTCGGCGGGAAACCAGAAGAGCTTGCCGTGCGCCTTGGAGATCGGCGCGGAGACCGAGACGCGCCGGCGCAGGTCGCGCAGGAGCGCCTCGACACCGTCGGTCTTCTGCCCGTCGACGATGACCGGCCCGCCGGGGGTGACGGCCGCGTCGGCCGCGGCGACCAGATCACGGGCGAGCGCCTTGGCGCGCGGCAGCATGACGAGCGCGGCGGCATAGGCGCCGGCGAGCGCCGTGGTCACGGGGTAGCCTTCGCGGGTGCGGGCATCGTGAGCGGGCTGACGGGGCTCGACGAGTTCGACGCGCGCGGCGGGCAGCGGCGCCAGATCAGCCGATTCGCCCGGATAGAGGACCGCGATCCGTCCCGACTCCGGCAGGGGAAGGGCGCCGTCGTCCAGCGCGAGCCTGAGACGGGGCGCCGTCATGCCGCGGCGCCTATTCCTTTTCCATCGTGCACTGAAGCGGGTGCTGATGGCGGCGGGCGAAATCCATGACCTGCGCCACCTTGGTCTCGGCGATCTCGTGGCTGAAGACGCCGACGACGGCGACGCCCTTCTTGTGCACGGTCAGCATGATCTCGAAGGCCTGCGCGTGGCTCATGCCGAAGAACCGCTCGAGGACATGCACCACGAATTCCATCGGCGTGTAGTCGTCGTTGAGCAGGAGCACCTTGTAGAGCGGCGGGCGCTTGGTGCGCGGCCTGGTCTCGATGACGACGTTCGTGTCCGCCCCGTCCCCGTCGTCGGGCGGGCCGGACATCGCGTCGGGGGTCCGGATCGCAAAGCTCATGGGACTGTCGTGCGTTAGGGCCACTCGGGCGCAATATAGCCGCTGATCCGCTCGAGAAAAGAGGGCGACCGACGTCGCGCGCGAACGGGCACGCGAACGGGGGCGCTCCGGCCCGGCGCAGGGCGCCTCCGGAGGTGCTGCGCGGAGCTGAAACGGCGCGGCGGGGTCCTGCACGCCTGCGACACGACAGCGCCACGCGTGTTGGGGTTTGTCGGGCGCTCTGCCTGTGGTAGTGTCGCTGCCAAACAATCAACGACCGGGCATGACGACCCGGGTCGAGGCAGACGAGGCAGAGACAGTGAGCAAAGGGTTCCGCCCGCGGCCCGTGCAGGCCTGCGTCGTGGTCGCGATATCGCTCTGGATCGCGGCGATCGCGCCCATCGGCGCGTCGGCCGCGCCATATGCCGCACTGGTGATGGATGCGCGCAGCGGCGAAGTGCTGCACGCCTCGAATGCCGACACGCGGCTTCATCCCGCCTCGCTCACCAAGATGATGACGCTTTACGTCGTCTTCGAAGCGGTCGAGAACGGTGAAATCGGGCTCGACGACGCGGTGACGATTTCGCGTGCGGCGGCCTCCGAACCCCCTTCGAAACTGGGACTGCGCGCCGGGCAGACGATCAAGTTGCGCTATCTCATCCGCGCGGCGGCCGTGCGATCGGCCAACGACGCGGCGACCGCGCTGGCCGAGGCGATCTCCGGCTCGGAGGCGGCCTTCGCGCGGCGGATGAATCGCACGGCGAAGGCCATCGGCATGAGCCGCACCACCTTCAAGAACGCGCACGGGCTGACCGAATCAGGTCATCTCTCGACGGCGCGGGACATGACGGTGCTGGGGCGGCATCTCTTTTACGACTACCCGGAGTACTACAACCTCTTCTCGCGGCGATCGACACATGCCGGGATCAAGTCGGTCCCCAACACCAACCGACGTCTTCTGAACGCCTACCGGGGCGCCGACGGCATCAAGACCGGCTACACGCGCGCCGCGGGCTTCAACCTGGTCGCCTCGGCCGAGCGCGGCAGCGAGCGGGTGATCGCCACGGTCTTCGGCGGACGCTCCACGGCGACGCGGAACCAGCGCGTCGCCGAGCTTCTGGATCTCGGCTTCCGGAAGGCGCCGACCCAGGTCGCCGTGCGCCGTCCGGCGCGCCCGGCCTACGTCGGCCCCGAGGTCGGCGGGCGCAGCGGAAAGACCGTTCGCGTGAGCGGGCTGGTCACGCGCTCGCTCCGGCCCATGCCGCGACCGGGTGCGACCGACGATGTCGCGGTCGAAGTGGCCCTCTCTGCGCAAGCACCGGAGATCGCGACGAACAGCCCGGTGGCCGAAGGCGACGCCGATCAGCCGGGCGCGAGCCCGGCACCGGCGCTGCGCCCGGCCCGGATCGCCGCCACCCCAGAGCCGGCCCGGCGGCCCGAGGTGCTGACCCGCGTCGCGTCTGCCGGAAGCGGCAACTGGGCCGTGAACCTTGGCCGGTACCCGTCGCGCCACCACGCGGAACAGGCGCTGCTGACGACCGCGCTGAGCGATATCGCGTCGCTCGACGGCGCGCTGCGCGAGGTGGTGCGGCGGTCGGGCGGCTTCGACGCGCAATTCGTCGGGCTGACGCGCGAGGGGGCGGATCGCGCCTGCCGCCGGCTGCAGGCGCGGGAGCTGACCTGTTTCACCGTCGCGCCCGGCTGAGCGGG
>NZ_JAWLFS010000267.1:0-3771 GCF_041685465.1 Rhodosalinus sp.
GCCTCTTCTGGCCGCGCCGGGGCATCCGGCGCGAGCCGGGCCTTGCCGTGGTGGAGTTCCTCGAACCCATCGCGCCGGGCCTTTCGATGGCCGAGTTCATGGCCCGGCTGGAACGCGAGGTGGAGGAGCGGTCGGACGCGCTGATGGCCGAGGGCGCGGGGGCCGGGCGGGTGCAGTGACCCGTGACCGCTGATGCCGTTCCGTGCGGGCGCCCCGGCGCGCCGGGGCCGTCCCCCATGACAGGCCGGCGTGCCTCAGGTTAGCGGAACAGAGGGGCGTAAGTTTCCACCGGCCCCTCCTCCAGCAGGTACTGACGCGCGGCCTCCCATGCGGTGCGGGCGATCCGGTCGCGGCGCGCGTCGTCCGCCAGAAGTTCGTTCACCCTTTCGGGCAGGTCGGCGAAATCCCATCGACACGCGAGATAGGTCTCGTTGTTTCGATAGAGGTCCGGTGTGGTCTCCAGATGCGACATGTCCGGCTTCAGGAGGACTGCCCCGGCCGCGATCGCCTCCATGTCGCGCCAGCAGAGTTCGCCGTAGCCGAACGGACTGAAACAGATTTTCGCGCGGCTGAGTTCCTGCATGAACCGGCGGTAGGGGATGCCCGTTCCCGTCACGACACCTTGGCCCAGATCCTCGACGGCGCGAAGCGCCGCTCGCCGCATTGCGCCGTAGGCGTTGTCCGCCTCGGTGCCGCCAAGGCGCGCGTGAAGGGTGATCTCGCGCGCGGCCTGGCCGGGCGGGGGGCCGTTGCGCAGGAATGCACGCCGCAACGCCGGCGCCGTGAGGAAGTTCGGCGCGAGATGAAGCTTCGGAAGGGCGCCCGGAGGGACGCACCAGTCCGTTTCCTCCTGCGGGACGCCGTAGAGCCGGCCGTAGTAGTCGGTCAGGTTCGTATGACCGTAGGTCGGTTTCAGGTGCGCTGCCCGGTCGGTGAAAAGCGATTTCTTGAAATAGAAATCGACCCCCGCGAATACGCGCGCAAGCCGTATGTCGGCGTTGGCGGAGGTGTCCAGGTAGGCGGTGACCGCATCGGGCCCGAAAGCGTCGAGAACATCGGCAAGCCGTTGATGTCGCTCCAACGGGTCCGTCAGCCAGGATTGCGCGACGACATGCGTGGCGTCGCCGAGCCCGGCCGGCAGAGCGCCGCGCAGCGCCTTTTCCGTGGGCAGCAGCCGAATTTCTACGTCGTGCCGCGCCTCGAAGGTCGGCGCGCCCGACAGGAACGCAAAGGCGGACGCGTAGGAAACGCGCTTCGGCTCGAAGAGCACCAGAAGGCGACGGCGTCGTCGCCCGCGAAAGGGCCGACCGTAGAGCCACCCGTGCAAATGCCCCAGAATGCCGTGGTCCGGCCGGCTGGCGACAGCGTAGTGCATCCCTTCGAGCAGGTGCATCACCATGCTGCCCTCCGACCCTCTGCCGCGCGCTGTCCAGCCAGGAGCTTATCCAAAGCGGAGCGGCTGCGACAGGGGCTGGTTCTGAGACTGATCCTCGCCTCATGCGGGATGGCGGAGGGGACCGCGGCGATCCCCTTCCCGCCGCCCTCAGGCGTGGATCGGCCCGTCGCCGCAGGCCATCGCGGCCTCGCGCACGGCCTCGGAATAGGTGGGATGCGCGTGGCAGGTGAGCGCCAGGTCCTCTGCGGAGGCGCCGAATTCCATCGCCACGCAGATCTCGTGGATCAGGTCGCCCGCCATCGGGCCGATGATATGCGCGCCGAGGATGCGGTCGCTTTCCGCGTCGGCGAGTATCTTCACGAAGCCGTCGGCGGCGAAGTTGGCCTTCGCGCGGCCGTTGCCCATGAAGTTGAACTTGCCCGCCTTGTAGGCGCGGCCCTGTTCCTTGAGGCTCTCCTCGGTCTCGCCGACGGCGGCCACCTCGGGGTGGGTGTAGATGACGTTGGGGATGACGCCGTAGTTCACATGCCCGTGCTTGCCGGCGATCACCTCGGCCGCGGCCATGCCCTCGTCCTCGGCCTTGTGGGCGAGCATCGGGCCCTCGACGCAGTCGCCGATGGCA
The DNA here is from genome assembly GCF_041685465.1 of Rhodosalinus sp. Lineage (NCBI taxonomy): Bacteria > Pseudomonadati > Pseudomonadota > Alphaproteobacteria > Rhodobacterales > Paracoccaceae > Rhodosalinus > Rhodosalinus sp. The sequence continues at coordinate 2,019 of NZ_JAWLFS010000267.1, forward strand.
TGGATGCCGTCCACGTTGGTGCGCCATTGCGCGTCCGTCCGGATCTGTCCGCGCTCCGTCATCTCGACGCCGAGCGCCTCGAGCCCCAGACCGTCGGTATAGGGCTTGCGGCCCGTCGAGACGAGCACGACGTCGGCGTCGAGGGTGGCGTCGCTGTCGTCCTTGCGGAGCTTGTAGTGCACCTTCGACTTGGTTTTGAGCGTCTCGACGGACTGCACCGCCGCGCCCATGACGAAGGTGAGCCCCTGCTTCTTCAGGAGGCGCTGGAAGCTCTTCTGCACCTCGCCGTCCATGCCGGGCACGATGTGGTCGAGATACTCGATCACGGTGACCTCCGTGCCGAGGCGGGAATAGACCGAGCCCATCTCGAGGCCGATCACGCCGCCGCCGATCACCACCATCTTCTTCGGGATCTTCGGAAGCTCCAGCGCGCCGGTGGAGGTGACGACCGTCTTCTCGTCGATCTCGACGCCGGGGAGGCCGGAGGCCTCGGACCCGGTGGCGAGGATGATGGTCTTCGCCTCGTGGGTCTCGTCGCCGACCTTGACCTTGCCCGGCGCGGGGACCGAGCCCCAGCCCTTGAGCCAGTCGATCCTGTTCTTCTTGAAGAGGAACTCCACGCCCCTGGTGTTCTGCGCGATGGTGTCGTCCTTGTAGGCGCGCATCGCGGACCAGTCGACCCTGGGGGCGCCGACCTTGAGGCCCATCTTCTCGAAATTGTGCTCGGCCTCGTGCAGCTGATGGGTGGCGTGCAGGAGCGCCTTGGAGGGGATGCAGCCCACGTTGAGGCAGGTGCCGCCCAGCGTCTCGCGGCCTTCCACGCAGGCGGTCTTGAGCCCGAGCTGCGCGCAGCGGATGGCGGCCACGTAGCCGCCGGGGCCGGAGCCGATCACGATCACGTCGTAGGAGGCCATTGGGTCAGTCCTTTCCGTTGTGTGCGGGGGAGGGGGGCGCTGCCCCCCTCGGCGGCTGACGCCGCCTCACCCCCCGGGATATTTGAGCCAAGAAGAAGTCACAGGAGCGCCGCGAGGATCATGGCGAGGGTGGCGAGGAAGCCCGCCGCCCAGATGAGCGAGCGGCCCGGCACCCAGCCGAAGAGATAGGCGGGCACGTAGAGGACGCGCGCGGCGAGGTAGATCCAGGCGCAGGCGGCGGTGAAGGCGGTGCCCGCGTCCGAGAGGGAGACGATCACGACGGCGGCGGTGAAGAGGATCAGCCCCTCGAAGTGGTTGTCGAGCGCGCGCTTGGCGCGGCCCGCGCGGCCCGGGAGCGGGATCGGCTCGTCCCGGGGCTTCAGCGCGGCCCGCGTGCCGGCGGCCGTCTGGCCGAGGACGGAGTAGAGCGCGAGCTGCGCGGCCTGCAGGAGCACGGCGAGGGCGAGGGCGGTGAGTTCGGGGGTCATTGATACCCACGCCAGTAGGCTTCCGCCATCCAGCGTTTACCATTGGTTAGCTCTGTGACGAGTGCAATGACTTCGAGATAGTCACGCTCTTGGAACTTGGTCCATCGTTTCTTGTGAAATCGGCTCCATGCCTTTCGCCGGGTCTCGTCAGGGTCGTGTATTTTTAGAGACGACAGCAAGACATTATCTATGGGCGGGTGAATCGCGTTCGCCCGCGCGGATCTCGTCGGATCCGACGCTCCAAACTGAGAAAGGTAAAGTGCCTTCAAATACGCATTAACAAGCTTTGCCGCACGTCCGTAAGATATGGGCTCCTGTATCTCCACATATTTCCCCGACTTCTCGATAATC
>NZ_JAWLFS010000268.1:0-3745 GCF_041685465.1 Rhodosalinus sp.
GCGGTGATCGCGCGCGCGCTGGAGGCGATGCCGCTCCTTGCCGGGGCGCGGATCGTGGAGCGCTGGGCGGGGCTGCGCCCGCGGGCGCGGTCGCGCGCGCCGGTGCTGGGCGCGCATCCGGTGCGGCCCGGCCAGTTCATCGCCAACGGCGGCTTCAAGATCGGCTTCGGCGTCGCGCCGCTCGCCGGCGAGGTGATGGCCGACCTGCTGCTCGAAGATCTCGACCGTGTTCCGCCGGGCTTCCGCCCCGAGGCGAGCCTGCGGAAGGGCTGAGGCTCAGCCGCCCGCCGCCTCGCGCAGTTTCGCCATCAGCGCGTCGAGCGCCCTGGCGTAGCTCTCGGTCACGAGGCGGTCCTCGGCGTCGAAATGCTCGCTCGCGCCGGCGACCATGACAGTCGGGTATTCGAGCATTGAGGGCCGCAGGGGCACGAGGCAGGCACGGAGCATGAACTGCCCCGTCTCGCCACCGGTGCGCCCGGCGTTGGCGGAGATCAGCGCCGTCGGCTTGTCGGCGAGCGGGAAGCCCTGCACCCGGCTGATCCAGTCGAGCGCGTTCTTCATCACGCCGGTGACGCCCTTGTTGTACTCGGGCGCGGCGATCACGATGGCGTCGGCCTCGGCGATCTGGTCGGTGAGGCGCGTCACCGCCTCCGGTACGCCCTCGCGCTCCTCGAGGTCGCCGTCGTAGAGCGGCAGCCGCAGGTCGCCCTCGAGATACCGCGCCGGCGCGAAGCGCGCCCGCGCCTCGGCGAGAAGCTTGCGGTTGTAGGAGCCCGCCCTGAGCGAGCCCGAGATGCCGAGAAGCGTGAGATCGGCCATTCCGGTCCTCTTTGTCGTTCCGGGGACAAAGCTGGGGCGAAGGTCCGCCGGCGACAAGGGCCGGGCGCCGCCTCAGTCCCGCGAATAGGTCGGGTGGAAGCGGTCCGCCGGCGAGAGGGTGAAGAGCTCCGCCCCGTCCTTCGTCACGCCCACCGAGTGCTCGTACTGCGCCGAGAGCGACTTGTCGCGGGTCACCGCGGTCCAGTCGTCGGAGAGCACCTTGGTCTCGGGGCGGCCGAGGTTCACCATCGGTTCGATCGTGAAGAACATCCCCTCCTCCAGCACCGGGCCGGTGCCGGGACGGCCGTAGTGCAGCACGTTGGGCGGCGCGTGGAACACCCGCCCGAGGCCGTGGCCGCAGAAGTCGCGGACGACGGACATGCGGTTCGCCTCCACGAAGGTCTGGATGGCGTGGCCGATGTCGCCGAAGGTGTTGCCGGGTTTCACCGCCTCGATCCCGCGCATGAGCGCGTCATGCGTCACCTCGATCAGCCGCTCGGCCTTCCGCGGGAGCTTGCCGGCGACGTACATGCGGCTCGTGTCGCCGTACCAGCCGTCCACGATCACCGTGACATCGATGTTCAGGATGTCGCCGTCCTTGAGCACCTTGTCGCCGGGGATGCCGTGGCAGACGACGTGATTCACGCTGATGCAGGAGGCGTGGCGGTACCCCTTGTAGCCGATGGTCGCCGATTCGGCGCCCGCCTCCTCGATACGGCGGGTGATGAACTCGTCGATCGCGCCGGTCGTCGTGCCGGGCCTGACCAGGGGGATCACCTCGTCGAGGAGCTCCGCGGCGAGGCGGCCTGCCCTGTGCATGCCGGCGAAATCCCCCGGCTCGTGGATGCGGATGCCGTCGCGGGTGAGACGTCCGCGGTGGTCCTGGTTCACGTCGCGCTCCCTCGGCGGCCTCTTGGTTCGGCCCCATTTAGGCAATTTTCCCGTCAAGGGCCAGTGTGCCGCCGTCAGGGCACCGCGAGCGGCAGCGGCCCCGCGGCGGTGATGCCCTGCGGGGTGATCCGCGTGCCGAGCGCGAGCGCCTCGACCCCCGCCGCGCGCGCCTCGGCGAAGGCGCGGGCATAGGCCGGGTCGATGTCGGCAGCGAGGCCCACCTCGGCGGCATCCGTGCGCTGCACGAGGAAGAGCATGACGGCGCGGTGCCCCGCCGCGGCCATCGCGGCGAGTTCGGACAGATGCTTCGCGCCCCGCGCGGTCACGGCGTCGGGAAACTCCGCCCGCCCCGGCGCGCGGGAGAGCGTGACGCTTTTCACCTCGACGTAGGTCTCGGGCCGCCCGGCGCCGGAGAGGAGGAAATCGATCCGGCTTTTCTCGCCGTAGCGCACCTCGGCGCGCAGAGTCTCATGGCCGGCGAGCGCCGGCACCGCGTCCGCCTCCAGCGCCTCGCGCACGATGCGGTTGGCGGCGCCGGGATCGACGCCGGTGAAATGGCCGCCCTCGTGCTCAACCAGCCGCCAGGCGTACTTCAGCTTCTTGCGGGGGTCGTCGTTCGCCTCCAGCCAGATGCGTGCGCCGGGCTCGGCGAGGCCCATCATCGAGCCGGGGTTGCCGACATGCGCCGTCACCTCCCGCCCGTCGGCGAGCTGCGCGTCGGCGAGGAAGCGCTTGTAGCGGCGCAGGAGGCGCGCCGGCACCAAAGGGGTTTGAAAGCGCATGACGCGCCGCTTACAAGGGCGGACGAGGTCCGGCAAGGAGCGCAGCCCATGTCCAATCCCACCGCCGCGATGCTCGTGATCGGGGACGAGATCCTCTCGGGCCGGACGCGGGACTCGAACATGCACCACCTCGCCGGGGAGCTCACGCGGCGCGGCATCGACTTCCGCGAGGCGCGGGTGGTGGCCGACGACCGCGGCGCCATCGTGGAGGCCGTGCAGACGCTCTCGGCCCGCTGGGACCACGTCTTCACCTCCGGTGGCATCGGGCCGACGCACGACGACATCACCGCCGAGGCGGTGGCCGCGGCCTTCGATCGGCCCTTCGGCGTGCGCGCGGACGCCCGCGCAATCCTGCAGGCGCATTACGACCGGCAGGGGCTGGAACTGAACGCGGCGCGGCTCCGCATGGCACGCATCCCCGAGGGCGCGACGCTGATCGACAACCCGATTTCCGCCGCGCCGGGCTTCACGCTGGAGAACGTGCACGTCATGGCGGGCGTGCCGACGATCTTCGAGGCGATGGTGGCGAGCGTGCTGCCCTCGCTCACCGGCGGCGCCCCGCTCCTGTCGCAGACGCTGACCGTCGAGCGCGGGGAGGGCGACGTCGCGCCCCTCCTGCAGGAGATCGCGTCGGCCTATCCGGATCTCTCGGTCGGCTCCTACCCCTTCATCCAGGGCGGTGTGCACGGGGTGCATGTGGTCGTGCGCGGCATCGACAAGGCCCAGGTGGACGCCGCCGTCACGCGGCTCGCGGGGATGCTGGAGGAATGAGCGAGAGCGCGCTGCGCCTGCTTGCGGTCAGCGAGGCGACCTGGCCCCCCGCGCGGCGCTGGACGCTCGGCCCCTGGGTGCTCCGCGACGGGCAGGGGGGCGGCAAGCGCGTCTCGGCCGCGACGGTGGCCGAGCAGGGCGCTGTGCCCGAGGCCGCGGCCCTCTCCGAGGCGGAGGCGGCGATGGCGGAGATGCGGCAGGCGTCCCTCGTCATGGTCCGCCCCGGAGAGGACGCGCTCGACGCCATGCTGGAGGCCGCGGGCTACGTGGTGCTCGACCCGAGCGTGATCTGGCATGCGCCGATCGACCGGCTCACCGACCGGGCGGTGCCGCGCCTCGCCGCGCTGACCGTCTGGGAGCCGTTGCAGATCATGCGCGAGATCTGGGCCGAGCACGGCGTGGGCCCCGCCCGGCAGGCGGTGATGGAGCGCGCGCCGCCCCCCAAGACCGGACTGCTCGCGCGGCAGAACGACCACCCGGCC
>NZ_JAWLFS010000269.1:0-3728 GCF_041685465.1 Rhodosalinus sp.
CGAAGTCGTAGAAGGCGATCTGGCGCACGACCGTGTTGAGCATGTCCTCCACCTTGCCGGCGAGGAGGACGCGCCTCTCGTTCGTGTCCGCGGCCCCCGCCAGCATCCGCCGGAAGGTCAGCATCTCGCCGAAGACGCTCGCCGTCTCCGCCAGCGTGAGCGGCGTGCGCGAGAGCATCTCGCCCTGCTCGGCGGCGAGGCGCTGGTGCACGCCGTGGCCGAGCTCGTGGGCGAGCGTCATCACGTCGCGCGGCTTGCCGAGGTAGTTGAGCAGGATGAAGGGATGCGCGTCCGTCACGGTGGGATGCGCGAAGGCGCCCGGTGCCTTGCCGGGCGTGACGCCGGCATCGATCCAGCCCTTCTCGAAGAAGGGCTCGGCGAGCGTGGCGAGTTCGGGGGCGAAGCCCTCGTAGGCGCGCAGCACCGTCTCGCGCGCCTCCGTCCAGGGCACGACGCGGTCGCTCTGCATCGGCAGCGGCGCGTTGCGGTCCCAGACCTGCAGCTTGTCGAGCCCCAGCCACTTGCGCTTGAGCTCGAAGTAGCGGTGGCTGAGCCGCGGGTAGGCGGCAACCACCGCGTCGCGCAGCGCCTCGACCACCTCGGGCTCCACGTCGTTGGCGAGATGCCGGCCCGTCTGCGGCGTGGGCATGCCGCGCCAGCGGTCGATCACCTCCTTTTCCTTGGCCTGCGTGTTGTGCACGCGGGCGAAGAGGCGGATGTTCGCGCCGAAGACCCGGGCAAGGGCGCGCGCGCCGGCCTCGCGCCTCGCGCGGTCGGGGTCGGTCAGCAGGTTCAGCGTCGCCTCGAGGCCGAGCGCCTCGCCCTCCACCTCGAAGGTGAGCCCGGAGATCGTCTCGTCGAAGAGCCGTTCCCAGGCGTCGCCGACGACGCCCGTGTCGTGCAGGAACTTCTCCAGCTCGTCGGAAAGCTGGTAGGGCTTCATCTTGCGGATGCGGTCGAAGACCGGCCTGTATCGGGCGAGCGCCGCGTCCTCGGCGAAGAGCCCGGCGAGGTGATCCTCCGGCAGGCGGTTGATCTCGAGCGTGAAGAAGACGAGCGGCGTCGTGTCGTCGGTGATCTTCTCCTGCACGTCCGAGAGGAACTTCGCCCGCCCCGCGTCGGTCGTGTCCTGATAGTAGCGCAGCCCCGCGAAGGACATCAGCCGCCCGGCCACGCGCTCGATCGCCTCGTTGCGCTGCACGCAGCGCAGAAGCCCGGCGGCGTCGAGCCCGGCGAGCCTGCCCTCGTAGTCGGCGGCGAAGGCCCGGCACTCCGCCTTCAGCCAGTCGAGGTCGCGCTGGATCTCCGGTGCGTCGGGCGCGGCGTAGAGATCGGTGAGGTCCCATTCGGGCAGGTCGCCCAGCGGCGCGGCGCCCTGATCGGTCGCGGCGTCGAGGGCGGGGCGGAAGGTGTCCGGCATGGGGTCTCTCCTGTTGTCCTGTCGTGGTCGAGATAAGGCCCGCGGGGCGGCCGGCGCAAGGCGCTCAGCCGCAGGCGGCGAGCATCGCCTTCAACTCGTCGAGCGTGCCGGCCTCCTCCGGCGGCTTGTCCTCGCGCCAGCGGCTCATCCGCGGGAAGCGCAGCGCGACGCCCGACTTGTGGCGCGGGCTTTCGTGCAGCCCCTCGAAGGCGATCTCGAAGACGAGGGCTGGCGTCACCTGCCGGACCGGGCCGAAGCGCTGCTGCGTGTTCTTGCGCACCCATGCGGTGATGCGACGGAACTCGGCGTCGGTCAGGCCCGAATAGGCCTTGGTGAAGGGCACGAGGGTGGCGCCGTCCCAGACGGCGAAGGTGAAGTCGGTGAAGAGGTTGGCCCGCCGTCCGTGGCCCGCCTGCGCGTAGATCATCACCGCGTCGATCACCAATGGATCGAGCTTCCATTTCCACCAGTCGCCGCGCTTGCGCCCGACGTGGTAGGGGCTGTCCGCGCGCTTGAGCATCAGCCCCTCGGCGGCGTGGTCGCGCGCCGTCGCGCGGGTCGCGGCGAGGTCCGGCCAGTCCTCGAAGGTCACGAGCGGCGGCAGCACGAGCGGCGCGTCGGCGGGCAGGCCCGTGAAGAGCCGGGCGAGGCGCGCGCGGCGGTCGTCGAAAGGCAGGGCGCGGATGTCCTGCCCCGCGTCCTCCAGCAGGTCGTAGGCGGCGAGCGCGACGGGCGCCTCCCGCAGGAGCTTCGCGGGCACCGTCTTGCGCCCGATCCGCTTCTGCAGCGCGTTGAAGGGGAGCGGGCCATCCCGCCACGCCAGAAGTTCGCCGTCGATCACCGTGCCGGGCGGCAGGAAATCCAGCGCGCGGGCGAGTTCGGGGAAGCGGTCGGTCATCAGCTCCTCGCCGCGCGACCAGACGAAGTGCTGGCCTTCGCGCAGGATCAGCTGCCCGCGGATGCCGTCCCACTTCCATTCCGCGCGCCAATCTTCTGGCGACCCGAGGCTTTCCGGACCATCGTCCAACTGGTGCGCGAGGCAGAAGGGATAGGGGCGCGAGAGGTCGGCCGCCGCGTCCTCGGCCTCGATCAGCGCGTGCCAGGTCGTCGTCGCGGGCTCCCAGGCGCCCATCAGGCGATGCGCCATCTCGGCCTCCGCCCGCCCGGTCGCGCGGGCGAGGGCGCGGGTCATCAGCTTCTGGCTCACCCCGATCCGCCAGCCACCGGTCAGGAGCTTGTTGAAGATGAAACGCCCCTCGGCGTCGAGCGCGTCCCAGGCGGCGAGCACCTCGGCCTTGCGCGCCTCGGGGGCCATGTCGCGCAGCCCGCGCAGGAGCGCGATCCACCCTGCGAGGCTGCGGTTCGAGCCGCGGGACGGCGGCGGCAGGATGAGCGCGATCGTCTCGGCGAGGTCGCCGACGACCGGGTAACTCTCCTCGACCAGCCAGAGCGGCAGGCCCGCGCGCTCGGCCGCCCATTCGCGCAGCTCCGTCGTCGTGATCGCGCGACGCGGACGGCGCCCGGAGAAGAGCGCGACGGTCCAGAGCCGGTCGTCGTCCGAAGCGCGCGCGAAATAGTCGGCGAGCGCGGCCGTCTTGGCCGAGGTGCGCGTCGTCTGGTCAATCCGCGCGACGAGGGCAGCGAACTCCTTCATGTGGTGTATCCGCTGCGCATCTTAACAGATTGTTTGCCCATATTTTTACGGGGTGTCCGTTTGGGTCTGACGCCCCGGGCGCAACCGCCCCGGCAGGAGGCTGCCACCCGCTCAGCCCGCATCGCCCTCGTCCTCCGTCTCGCCGCCGAACTCGGTGGGCACGATCGCCGCGTCCCAGCCCTCGGCGTTCAGCCACCGGCTGAAGATTTCCGTGTAACCATGCGTGGCAAAGATTCTTTCCGCCCCCGTGGCCCGGATCGCGGAGAGCAGGCCGGGCCAGTCGGCATGGTCCGAGATCACGAAGCCCCGGTCCGCCGCCCGGCGCCGGCGCACGCCGCGCAGGCGCATCCAGCCGCTCGCGTGGCCGGTGGAGACCGCGCCGAAGCGCCGCGCCCATTTCGACCCGAGCGCCGAGGGCGGCGCGAGGACGAGCGCGCCGGGGTACGCCTTCGGATCGAGCTCGGGCGTCACTCGGACCGTCTCGGGCAGGGGCAGGCCCTGCGCGCGGAGCACCGCCGTCGTCTCCTCCACCGCGCCGTGGGTCAGCACGGGCCCGATGGACGGATCGAGCATCGTGAGCAGCCGCTGCGCCTTGCCGAGCGCATAGGCGGCGAGCATCGGCGTGCGCCCCTCCGCCACGCTCGCCGCCCACCA
>NZ_JAWLFS010000045.1:0-8699 GCF_041685465.1 Rhodosalinus sp.
GCGTTGAGCGCGGCGCCCTTGCGCAGGTTGTCGGAGACGCACCAGAGGTTCAGGCCGTTGTCGATGGTCGAATCCTGCCGGATGCGGCTGATGAAGGTGGCGAAATCGCCCACGCATTCGATGGGCGTGACGTAGCCGCCGTCCTCGCGCTTGTCGACGACCATGAGGCCCGGCGCGGCGCGCAGGATGTCGCGCGCCTCGTCCTCGTCGAGGTGCTCCTCGAACTCGAGGTTGATCGCCTCGGCATGGCCGACGAAGACCGGGACGCGCACGCAGGTGGCCGTGACCTTGATCGCGGCATCCACGATCTTCTTGGTCTCGGCGACCATCTTCCACTCCTCCTTGGTGGAGCCGTCCTCCATGAAGGAGTCGATGTGCGGGATCACGTTGAAGGCGATCTGCTTCTGGAACTTCTTCGGCGCGATCTCTTCGGTCGGGTTGTAGATCGCCTTGGTCTGGTCCCAGAGCTCGTCCATCCCCTCCTTCCCTGCGCCGGAGACGGACTGATAGGTGGAGACCACCACCCGCCTGATCGTGGCGCGGTCGTGCAGCGGCTTGAGCGCCACGACCATCTGCGCGGTCGAGCAGTTGGGATTGGCGATGATGTTTTTCCTGGCGTAGCCCTCGACCGCCTCGGCGTTCACCTCCGGCACGACGAGCGGCACCTCCGGGTCGTAGCGGTAGAGGCTGGAGTTGTCGATCACCACGCAGCCGGCCTTCGCGGCCCTGGGCGCATGGGTCTTCGTCGCGTCCGAGCCGATGGCGAAGAGCGCGATGTCCCAGCCGGTGAAATCGAAGGCCTCGAGGTCCTGCGTCTTGAGCGTCGCATCGCCGAAGCTCACCTCGGTGCCGAGCGAGCGGCGGCTGGCGAGCGCCGCGATCTCGTCCACCGGAAACTCGCGCTCGGCGAGAATGTTCAGCATCTCGCGGCCCACGTTGCCCGTGGCGCCCACGACGGCGAGTCTGTAGCCCATTGTCCTCGGCTCCTCGTGTTCTGCGCTGCGGCGCGGCCGCAGGGTCCGCGCGTCTTACACCAAGGCCGGAAGCGGCGAAAGGGCGGCTCAGTCGAGCCGGTCGCGCACGAAGAGGTAGGGGATCAGCCCCACGATCAGCAGCGCACCGAAGAGCAGGAAGACCGCGGCATAGGGGGCGACCGCGCTCTCGGCGCCCGCGGCGACGCCGGCGTGCAGCCGGCCGGTCACCATCTGCATCAGCCCGACGCCGCCGATGCTGAAGAGGTTCATCAGCGTCACGCCCCGCCCGGCGAGGTGCATCGGCACGTTGGCCCGCGCGTGCGCCATCATCAGCGGATAACCCATGCCGAAGAAACCCACGGCCGCGAAGAGCGCGAGCGCCGTCCAGTAGTCGGCCAGCGGCACGGCCCAGAGCGCGAGGCAGGCCGCCGCGCCGAAGAGCGTGCCACCCGTCACCACCCACTTGCGCGTGCCGAGCCAGCGGTCGAGCGGGCCGTAGGCGAAGGTGCCCGCGATCATGGCCAGCCCCATGACCAGGGTCGCGGTGCCCGCGGTCGTCGCCTGCACATCCGCCATGTAGGGCCCGATCCAGAGCCCCCGCAGCCCCGCCGCCGGCGCGTAATGCACCAGCATCAGCGGCATGATGAGCCAGAGCGCCGGGATGCGCAGCACGTCGAGCAGGCTGCCTTTCGCGCCCCCCTCGAGGGCCGGCGGGTCCTGCACGAAGGCGAACATCGCCAGTGCGAGCCCCCCCGTCACGCCGGCCAGCGTGAAAAGCGTCGCGCGCCAGCCCACGGCCTCGACCAGAAGCTCGAGGGGCACGGTGCTCGCCAGGTTGCCGATCGAGCCGACGCCGATCATCACCGCGCCGAGCGTGGCGAAGGCCGCGGCCGGGAAGCTCCGGGCGAAGATGAAGTAGCTTCCCATCAGCACGGGTGCGCAGCCCACGCCGATCAGCGCCATCGCGGCCGAGACATGCGCCGGCGTCTGCGCAAGGCCGAAGAGGATCGCGCCCCCCGCGCCGCCGATCAGGAAGAGGACGGACGCGGTGCGCCGCGGCCCCAGCCGGTCGAGCGCCCAGCCCACCGGCACCTGCATCGCCGCGAAGGCGAGGAACCAGAGCCCGGAGGCCTGCGCGAGGTCGTCGGGCGTGGCGCCCAGATCGCGGGCCAGCGGGTCGGACAGGACGGCGAGAAAGGCGCGAAAGAATTGACTGAAAACATAGGCCAGTCCGAGAAGCACCAATCCGAGCCGCATGCCTTGTCCCTCCTCCCCGTGAACCGCGGATGGGTCGCATGGCGGGCGGGCGGCTGCAAGCGCGCGATCGTGCGGCCACCTGCGCCGTGGTGCGCGCGGCCGTTGCGTCGGCGACGAAACCCGCCCACACTGAACGCGTTGGCGCCGTGACGCACGACAGGCACGGCCCGCAACGTGCCGGAGGACTGGCCGAATGACGCTGAACCTGCTCGCCCGCTGGACGCCCTCGCATGCCGAATTCGCGGAGTTCGCCCGCATCACCGACGACGACAACCCGATCCATCTCGACGACGGGGTCTATGCCATCGGCGGTTTTCCACGGCCCGTGGCGCCGGGCATGCTGATCTACGCCCGGCTCTGGGCGATGCTGCGCGAGGCGCGCCCGATGGTGCGGCCCGAGCTGCACATGCTCGTCTTTCCCAACCCGTGCTACGCCGGCGAAGAGGTGCGCCTCGAAGTCCGGCAGGAGGCCGAGGATACGCCGATCGTCCTGCGCGCCGTGCGCGCGATCGACGACAGCGAGGTGATGATCGGCGAACTGGAGGTGCAGTGATGGAGCCCGGCGCCAGCGCGCAACTGACGCGCACCTTCACGCGCGACGACGCGGCCGATCTTGCCCGGCTGACGGGCATCGTGGTGCGCGAGAATGTACCCGAACCGCTGATCGGCGGGCTGATCGCCTGCCTGCTGGGCACGCGGCTTCCGGGGCACGGCACCAACTGGCTGAAGCAGGATCTCCAGTTTCTCGAGCCGGTGCCTCTCGGCACGGACCTGACCGCGCGGGTCGAGGTGACGCGGGTGCGCCCCGAGAAAGACCTCGTCGATCTCTGGGCCAGCGTGCGCATGGCCGACGGCACCCTTGTCTGCGAAGGCCGCGCGCTTGTCCGTGCGCGGGGCCGCTGACGGCGTGCCGGGGGTGGCGGGCGCGGACAGGGGCGCTTAAGACAGGCGCATGAGCGCCAGGGATCACCCCGTCTACACCCTCCTCGTGGAGGCCGGCCGCAAGCCCGGCGACGGGCTGCCCGAGGGCGCGACCGGCGCGGCGCTTCTCTGCTACGCCGGCGGCGTGGACGAGGCCGAGGCCGTGCGCGAGACGGTGGCGATCCTCAAGCAGGCGGGGCTTTCCGTGCTCGACGTGGAAGGCCACGGCACGGCCGAGGAGCGCCGCGCGCAGGGCCACGAGATCGACGCCGAGGAAGCGGGGCTGATGGCGCGCGCGGCGGAGGAGAACGCGGTGATCGTCGCGCAGGTCACGCCCTTCTTCGACGAGGAGGCGCCGGACTGAGCGCCGCCGCCCGGGGAGAGACGCAATGCCCACCGATCCCGTCGCGCTGACCGCCGACCTGATCCGCTGCCCCTCGGTCACGCCCGAGGAAGGCGGTGCGCTCGCGCTGCTCGCCGACCGGCTGTCGGCCGCGGGATTCGACTGCCGCCGCGCCGACCGCGCCGGCGTCGCCAACCTCTTCGCCCGCTGGGGGCCGAGGGAGGCCGCGCGCCGCTTCGGCTTCAACGGGCATACCGACGTGGTGCCCGTGGGCGACGCCGCGGCCTGGAGCGTGCCGCCCTTCGGCGCGGAGCGGCGCGACGGCGCGCTCTGGGGCCGCGGCGCGACCGACATGAAATCCGGCGTCGCCGCCTTCGCCGCCGCGGCGATCGACCTCGTGACCGGGACCCCGCCCGAGGATGGCGCCGTGATCCTCGCCATCACGGGCGACGAGGAGGGCCCGGCCCTGGACGGCACCGCGGCGCTGCTCGACTGGATGGCGGAGGAAGGCGAATCGATGTCGGTCTGCCTCGTCGGCGAACCCACGAGCCGGGAGCGGCTGGGCGACACGATCAAGATCGGGCGGCGCGGCTCGCTCTCGGCGTTCTTCACCGTGACCGGCGTGCAGGGCCACGCCGCCTACCCGCACCGCGCGGTGAACCCGCTGCCGGCGATGGCGCGGCTGATGGACCGGCTGGCCTCGGCCAGGCTCGACGAGGGCACCGCGCACTTCGATCCCTCGACGCTCGCCGTGGTGACCATCGACACCGGCAACCCGGCGACCAACGTGATCCCGGCGGCCTGCAGGGCCACCGTCAACATCCGCTTCAACGACCGCCACAGCGGCGCGAGCCTGATCCGCTGGCTCGAGGCCGAGGCGGCAGCGATCGCGCAGGCCTTCGGCGTCGGCGTGGAGATGGAGACGAAGCTCTCGGGCGAAGCCTTCCTGACGCCGCCGGGGCCGCTCTCGGAGCTGGTGGCAGAGGCGGTGACGGCCGAGACGGGCCTCCGGCCCGAGCTCTCCACCGGCGGCGGCACCTCGGACGCGCGCTTCGTCAAGGATCACTGCCCCGTGGTCGAGTTCGGCCTGACCGGGCGGACGATGCACCAGGTGGACGAGCATGTGCCCGTCGACGAGATCGAGGCGCTCTCCCGCATCTACGCCCGCCTCCTGCGCGGCTATTTCGCGTGACGTGACCGGCGAAGATCTTTCGTACGAAAAATCTTCTGCCCGCGCTCCGCAGGCCTGGCGAATTTTCGTACGAAAATTCGCGGGCTCCGGTGCAGCGCCGCTTTTCGCGGTGACGCGCTCCGCGCCGCGTGCTAGGCGGCGCGCATGGCGAAATTGCCCACCAAGGACGACATCCTGCGCTGGGTCGAGGACAACCCGACCCTCGCCTCCAAGCGCGACATCGCGAAGGCCTTCGGGCTCAAGGGCGCGGACCGCGTCGAGCTCAAGCGGCTGCTGAAGGAGCTCGAGGACGAGGGCCACCTCGAGAAGCGCAAGAAGACCTACCGCGACCCGGAGCGCCTGCCGCCCGTCACCGTGCTGGAAGTCGCCGGCCCCGACGACGCGGGCGATCTCTTCGCCCGCCCGCTCGAATGGCACGGCGAGGGGGTGGAGCCCCGCGTGCTCGTGGTGCCGCGCGCCTCCGATCCGGCGCTGGGCGCGGGGGACCGCATCCTCGCCAAGCTCGCGCCGGTCAAGGGCGAGGGCCACAACTACGAGGCGCGGCTCATCCGCCGCATCGGCGCGACACCGCGCCGGGTGCTCGGCGTCTTCCGCAAGGATGCCGAGGGCGGGCGCATCGTGCCCATCGACAAGGGCGACGGCAAGGAGTGGACCGTCGCGCCCGACGCCATGCACGGCGCGAAGGACGGCGAGCTTGTCGAGGCCGAGCACGCAGGGCCCAAGGGCCGCATGGGCCTGCCCCGCGCGCGGGTGGTTGCGCGGCTCGGCGATCCCTCGGAGCCGAAGGCCGTCTCGCTCATCGCGATCCACCAGCACGGCATCCCGCACGACTTCCCCGAGGAGGTGCTGGAGGAGGCCGACCGCATGAAGCCCGCGGGCCTCTCGGGGCGCGAGGACCTGCGCGACATGCCGCTGGTGACGATCGACCCGGCGGATGCGCGCGACCACGACGACGCGGTCTGGGCGCATGCCGACGACGATCCGAAGAACGCCGGCGGCCACGTGATCTGGGTCGCCATCGCCGATGTCGCCCATTACGTGCGCCCCGGCTCCGCCATCGACCGGGAGGCGCGCCGGCGCGGCAACTCCAGCTATTTCCCCGACCGGGTCGTGCCGATGCTGCCCGACCGGCTGTCGGGCGATCTCTGCTCGCTGCACGAGGGCGTGCCGCGCGCCGTCGTCGCGGTGCGGATGCAGATCGACGCCGCGGGCCGAAAGATCGGCCACCGTTTCGTGCGGGGGCTGATGCGCTCGGCCGCCTCGCTCACCTACGAGCAGGCGCAGGCGGCCGAGGACGGCGCGCCGGACGACAAGGCCGCGCCGCTCGTCGCGGAGGTGATCCATCCGCTCTTCGCCGCCTGGCGCGCGCTGGTGAGCGCACGGAACGAGCGCCAGCCGCTCGACCTCGACCTGCCCGAGCGCAAGGTGGAGCTCTCGGAGGAGGGCAAGGTCGTCTCGGTCAATTTCCGCGACCGGCTCGATGCGCACAAGCTCGTCGAGGAGTTCATGGTCGCGGCCAATGTCGCCGCCGCCGAGACGCTGATCGCGCGGAAGTCGCCGCTCCTCTTCCGGGTGCACGAGGAGCCGGACCCGATGAAGCTCGACGCGCTGCGCGAGACGGCGGAGGCGGCGGGCCTCACCCTCGCCAAGGGGCAGGTGCTGCACACCGCGCACCTGAACCGCCTGCTCGGTCAGGCGGCGGGGTCCGACGAGGCGGAGCTCATCAACATGGCGACGCTGCGCGCGATGACGCAGGCCTATTACTCGCCCGCGAACCTCGGGCACTTCGGCCTCGCGCTGCAGTCCTACGCGCATTTCACCTCGCCGATCCGGCGCTATGCCGACCTGATCGTGCACCGCGCGCTGATTTCGGCGCACGGCTGGGGCGAGGACGGCCTCTCGCGGGAGGAGGTCGAGCGGCTCGAGCAGACGGCGATCCACATCTCCGAAACCGAGCGCCGCTCGATGGCGGCCGAGCGCGACACCACGGACCGCTACCTCGCCGCCTATCTCTCGGACCGCGTGGGCGCGGAGTTCACCGGCCGGATCAGCGGCGTCGCGC
This sequence comes from Rhodosalinus sp., assembly GCF_041685465.1. NCBI lineage: Bacteria > Pseudomonadati > Pseudomonadota > Alphaproteobacteria > Rhodobacterales > Paracoccaceae > Rhodosalinus > Rhodosalinus sp. The sequence goes on from NZ_JAWLFS010000045.1 coordinate 6,750, forward strand.
GCTTCGGCGCCTTCGTGAAGCTCGACGAGACGGGCGCCGACGGGCTGATCCCGATGCGCAACATCGGGCGGGAATACTTCGTCTTCGACGCCAGGCGGCAGGAGCTGATGGGCGCCGACACGGGCACCGTCATCAAGCCGGGTCAGCGGGTGACCGTGCGCCTCGCGGAGGCGGCGCCGGTCACCGGGGGCGTCGCGCTGGAGCTGCTGGAGCTCGAGGACGAGGCGCTGCCCGGCGCCCGGGCCCGACGCGGCGCCGGCGGCCCGCCCCGCCGCAAGGCCGCGCAGGCCAAGCGCAAGACGACCAAGGCGAAGGACAAGGCCGAGCGCAAGGACAAGGCCGCACAGAGCGAACGCAGGGTCACCCGGAAGCGGCGGTAAGCCGCCCGCGGGACGCGGCCGGGACGCGGCCCTTCCTTGAGGACGCGTTTCGCGGTATCCTGCGACAAAACAGTCCGACAGGATCGAGCAGGCCCGTATCATGACCCGTCGCGTCGCCGTCCGCGGCCTTTGTGCCATTGTCTGCGCCCTTGTCGCGCTCGCCCCGGTCGTGCCCGCCGCCGCGGTGGAACGATCGCTGCGCCCCGAAGTCCGGCCCGATAGCGTCGGGGGCCACGCCCTGCCCGCGGTCGCGCGACAGGCGGTCTATCCGGTGCCGGGCCGCTCGCTCCGCCCGCAGGCGCGGCCCGGCGCGCTGCCGCGCGCGGTGCGCGCCGCCCCCGCCGAGGAGGAGCGCCCGACCATGCCCGCATCCGAGCGGCAGGCCGCCTTCGAGGACTGGCTGGCGGATTTTCGCGCCCGTGCGCGGGGCGAGGGGATTTCGCCGCGCGTGCTCGACGCCGCGCTCGGCGGGCTGCGCTACGACGCCTCGGTGATCGATCGTGACCGCAACCAGTCGGAGTTCACCCGCACGCTCTGGGAGTACCTCGACAGCGCGGTGTCCGGGACGCGGATCGCCAACGGCCGCAAGGCGCTCGACCAGCACGGCGCGGCGCTCGACCGGATCGAGGCACGCTACGGTGTCGAGAAGGAGATCGTCGCGGCGATCTGGGGGCTCGAATCGGCCTATGGCGCCTTCCGGGGCGAGACCGAGGTGATCGAGGCGCTCGCCACGCTCGCCTTCGACGGCCGGCGGGGCGCCTTCTTCGAGAGCGAGCTGATCGCGGCGCTGAAGATCCTTCAGGCCGGCGACACCACGCCCGACCGCATGACCGGCAGCTGGGCGGGCGCGATGGGTCACACGCAGTTCATGCCCTCGTCCTACCTTGCCCACGCGGAGGATTTCACCGGCGACGGGCGGCGCGACATCTGGGGCGCGGATCCGACCGACGCGCTCGCCTCCGCCGCGGCCTACCTTGCCGGGTACGGCTGGACCGAAGGTCAACCCTGGGGGGTGGAGGTGCGCCTGCCCGAGGGCTTCGACTACCGCCTCGCCGCACGCGACGTGCGCAAGCGGCCCTCGGACTGGGCGCGCCTCGGCGTGCGCGACATGGAGGGCCGACCGGTGCCTGACCACGGGCAGGCCTCGCTCCTGCTGCCCGCGGGGGCGCGTGGGCCGGCCTTCCTGATCTTCGACAATTTCCGGGTGATCGAACGCTACAACCCTGCCGATGCCTATGTCATCGCGGTGGGCCATCTCGCCGATCGTCTCGCAGGCGGGCCGCCGATCCGCGGCGACTGGCCGCGCGGCGACCGCGCGCTCACGTTCGACGAGCGCAAGGAGATGCAGCGCCGCCTGACCGCGGCGGGCTTCGACACGCGCGGGATCGACGGGCGCATCGGCCCGCTCACCATCGCGGCCGTGCGGGACTGGCAGGCGGCGCAGGGGCTGGCGCCGGACGGCTATGCCTCCCTCACCGTGCTCGAACGGCTGCGCTAGCCTCTCCGCAACGACGGAGCGCGACGCCGGAAGCGAAACGGGTGGCGGCCGACCGGCAGGCAGCGGCCGTGC
>NZ_JAWLFS010000045.1:8799-15382 GCF_041685465.1 Rhodosalinus sp.
TTCGATCCGCCCGCGGTGCCGGGCATTCCCGTGGCGGGCGAGCGGGCGCTCTATCCCGTCGGGCGGATCTTCTGCGTCGGGCGGAACTACGCCGCGCACGCGGCCGAGATGGGAGTCGAGGTCGACCACGACGCGCCCTTCTACTTCACCAAGTCGCCCTCGGCCTGCCTCGCCTCGGGGAGCGTCCTGCCCTACCCGCCGGGGACCGAAGACCTGCACCATGAGATGGAGCTCGCGCTCGCCATCGGCGCCCCGGCCTTCCGCGCGAGCGCGGACGCCGCCGCGGCGGCGGTCCATGCCTACGGCTGCGCGCTCGACATGACCCGGCGCGACCTTCAGAAGGCGGCGAAGGAGACGCGCCGGCCCTGGGATCTGGGCAAGGACTTCGAGGGCTCCGCCGTCTTCGGCCCGCTCACGAAGGCGGCCGAGATGGCCCCGCTGGGTCCGCAGCGCATCCGGCTGGAGGTCAACGGAGAGACGCGGCAGGACGCGACGCTGGATCAGCTCATCCATCCCGTCCCTGCGCTGGTCGCGCATCTGTCGCACTTCTACCACCTGCGCCCCGGGGACCTCATCCTGACCGGCACGCCCGCGGGCGTGGGAGCGGTCGGACCGGGCGACCGGCTCAGCGGGAGCATCGAGGGCCTTGCGCCGGTCACGCTGGAGATCGGCGCGCCGGCCTGACCCCAAGCCCGCCGCATGGCGAAAGGTACTGGATCGGACAGCGCCGCCGGGCCATCATGAAGCGACGCTGCGGACGGGAGGCTGCGATGCGCGCGATGGCGGCACGGTTGCTCGCCGCGGTCCTGATGGGCGCCACGGCCGCGAGCGCCGCGGCAGAGGCGCCGACCCCGGCAGCCCGCGGGCTTGCGGATCCGGCGCTCGCCATGGGTCTGCGGGGCATCGCGGACTGGCAGACGCAGCAGCCCTTCGTCGACCGGATGAAGACCGCGCGGCCATGGATCGGCCACACGAACGACACCTGGGGTCAGTGGGACCACGACGACCTCGTGGCCGGCGGGCACATCGACGCCGCGGGCTGGCCTGTCAGCCTGCCCGAGGGCGCCGACCGGCTCGAGGCGCTGGTCCTGACCGACATGCCGGAAAGCGCGTCCTACCTCGCGGGGCGCTACGTGCTGCGCTGGGAGGGCGCGGGCCATGTCGAGATCGGGGGACGCGTCCGGCTTCGCGCCCACCGGCCGGGCGAGATCGTCTTTCACTACGCCCCCGGCCCCGGGCTGGTCGCGGTCCGCGTGAAGGAGACCGACCCCGAGGGAACCGGCGACCACATCCGCAACATCACGCTGGTGCGCGAGGATCAGCGCGCGCTGCACGCGGTCGGGGCACTCTTCAACCCGCGCTGGATCGCCCGGGTGCGCGATCTTCGGATGCTGCGCTTCCTCGACTGGATGGACACCAACGGCTCCGAGTTCGCAGAGTGGCAGGACCGGCCGCGGCTGCACGACATGACATGGTCCGGGCCGAACGGCGTCCCGGTCGAGGTCATGGTGGCGCTCGCCAACGAGATCGGGGCCGACCCGTGGTTCACCCTGCCGCATCGCGTGGACGACGACTTCGTGCGGCGCTTCGCCACCTATGTCCGCGACAATCTCGACCCGCGGCTTCGCGTTCACGCCGAGTATTCCAACGAGCTCTGGAACTTCGGATTCCCGCAGGCGCACTGGGCGAGGCAGCAGGCCGAGGCGCGCTGGGGCGCGGCGGCGGAGGGCGACGGCTGGGTTCAGTTCGCGGGCCTGCGCGCCGCCGAGGTGGCGGACCTCTGGCGCGATGTCTTCGGCGCGGCCGACGGCGACCGTCTGCGCACCGTGATCGGTGTGCACACAGGCTGGCTCGGGCTGGAAAAGCCGCTTCTCGAAGCGCCGCTCGCGGTGGCGGAAGGCCGTCCGCCGCCGGCCGAGAGCTTCGATCACTACGCGGTGACGGGATATTTCGGCGGCGACCTCGGCGGCGACACCCTGGCGCCGACGGTGCGCGACTGGCTCGAGGAGGGGGAGGCCGCCGCGACCGCCCGGACAGCGCAGGCGGTCCGCACGGGCTCCCTCGCGCGGCTGACGCAGGAACTCTGGCCCTATCACGCCGACGCCGCCGAGCGATACGGCCTGACGCTGGCCATGTACGAGGGCGGGACGCACATCGTCGGGCGCGACGGCTGGGAAGAGGACGCCGCGCTGACCGCGTTCTTCACGAGCTTCAACTACACGCCCGAGGTGGCCGCGCTCTACGAGACGCTTCTGGATCACTGGCGCAGCATCGCCGACACACCCTTCAACGCCTTCGTGGCCGTGAGCAGGCCCTCGCGCCACGGGAGTTGGGGGGCGCTGCGCCATCTTGGCGACGACAATCCGCGCTGGGACGCGCTGATGGCGCACAACGCGGAGGCGAGGCCCGGCGACGCGCAGCGCGCGGACGGCACCTTCCTGCACGGGGTCCTGCGGGAGGGCGGCGCGGGGGCCGACACGCTGATCGGCACCCCCGAGGAGGATACGCTTCTCGGCGGGCCGGGCGACGACCGTCTCGTGTCGCACGGCGGGGCGGACCGGCTGCACGGCGGGCCGGGTCGGGATCGCGCGGTGCTGCCGGGCGGCGCGGGCGACTGGCGGTTTCACACCGAGGAGGACACGGTGATCGCAACCCGCGCCGGCACGCGGGTGCGCATGGTCGAGGTGGAAGAGGTGGGTTTCGCCGACGATCCGGCGCTCGTGTTCCTGACCGCCTCGCTGCGCTGACCACCGCGCGGTGCGCACCGGCCTCAGCGGCATCGCGCCGGGCATGGAGGCGCGCCGTCGTCGTGCATCGCGGCCCGTACCCTGCGCCCTGGGGCCCATTCACGGATTCGCCCTTTTCTCGCCGCACCGCCGCGATACAACATCATGGCCGGCGTGATCCGAACACTGCCGTCGGACCATCCCGGCCGAAGAGACGCCGAAGGGACGCGGACCGCCCGCCATGACATCCAAAACGCCGCGCGACGCGCAAATCGCCGCCACGCCCGTCCCTGCGGCCGGGCGCGGGCTGTCGGTGATCGTGCCCACGCACAACGGCGCGGCAACGATCGGGCGCTGCCTCGCCGCCGTGGTCGAAAGCGCGGTGCCGCGCGACCTGCCGGTGGATGTCGTGATCGCCGCGAACGGCTGCACCGACGCCACGGTGGAAATCGCGGAGAGCTTTGCGCCGCGGTTCGAGGCCCGCGGCTGGGCGCTCCGGGTGCTGGACCTGCCGCAGAGAGGCAGGATCGCTGCACTCAACGCCGGCGACGCCGCCGCGCTGGGCAGACTGCGCGCCTATCTCGATGCCGACGTGAAGGTGAGCAAGCCACTTCTCGGGCAGATCATCACCGCACTCGACCGCGACGCGCCGACCTATGCCAGCGGCCACCTGCGCATTCCGCGCCCCACGACGGCAGCGAGCCGCGCCTACCGGCGTTTCTATCTCGGCGTGCCCGTCGTCGCCCAGGGCGCACCGGGCTGCGGTTTCTTCGCGGTGAACGCGGCCGGCCGCGCGCGCTGGGACAGCTTTCCCGAAGTGATGGCCGACGACATATTCGCCCGCCTCAACTTTGCCCCGCATGAGCGGATCGGCGTGCCCGCCGGCTATGACCGGCCTCTGGTCGAGGGCTGGTCGAGGCTCGTGCAGGTGCGCCGGCGGCAGGATGAGGGCGCGGCCGAAATCGCACGCCGCTTTCCCGACCTCGTTGCCAACGAGGACAAGCCCCGCGCCGGCATCGGCGCGCTGCTGCAGCGCGCGGCGGCTGATCCGGCGGCCTTTGCGGTCTACGCGGGAGTCGCGGGCGCCGGCCGCCTTGGCCCGCGCGGCGGACCGGGGCGGAGCCACAGCCGATGAGGGCGGGAATCGCTGGCCTCATGCGCGGCGGGTCGCTGAAGAGCCGGGCGATGCGCAGCTCCGGCTTCTCCACGCTCGGCTTCGGGGCCCATCAGGCGCTGCGGCTCGGCAGCAATCTCGTTCTCACACGTCTGCTGTTTCCAGAGGCCTTCGGGATGATGGCGCTCGTCGCGATGATCCTGCAAGGGCTCGCGATGTTCTCCGACACGGGCGTACGGCCGGCGATCCTGCGCAGCGCGCGCGGCGACGACATGGACTTCCTGAACACGGCCTGGACGATCCAGGTCGGACGCGGCTTCCTGCTCTGGATCGCGGCCTGCGGTCTGGCGTGGCCGCTGGCCGCCTTCTACGGTGAACCGGAGCTCGCCGCGTATCTGCCCGTCGCGGCGCTTTCGCTCATTGTCGCCGGGTTCAACCCGACACGCCGGCACACGGCGAACCGGCACCTGCGGATCGGCCGGGTCACTGCGATCGAGATCGTCGCGCAGACACTCAGCCTGCTCATGACGATCGGGCTCGCGGCGCTGCTTGCCTCGGTCTGGGCGCTGGTTTTCTCTCACGTCATAGGCGCGATGGTGTCGCTGATCCTCGCGACGCTCTTTCTGCCGGGCAAGTGGAACCGGCTTCGCTGGGACCGAAGCGCGGCGCAGGAACTCATATCCTTCGGCAAGTGGATCTTCCTGTCCACGGCAGGGGGCTTCTTCTTCACGCAGGGCGACAAGATCGTGCTCGGGCGCTACCTGTCGCTCGAGACCTTCGGAATTTACAACATCGGCTTCTTTCTGGCGAGCTTCCCGCTGATGCTGGGACGGCTGGTCACGAACCGCGTCCTGATCCCGATCTACCGGGAGCGTCCGCCGGACGCGAGCGCGGACAACTTCGCCGCCCTGCGCAAGATGCGGGTGCTCGTCACCTCGACGCTGCTCACCCTGCTCATGGTCGCGGCCTACGCCGGGGCCTGGGCGGTCGAAGTGCTCTACGATCCGCGCTACGCGATGGCGGGCGCCGTCGTCGTCATGATCGCGGCGATGCAGGTGCCGCAGGTCGTCGGGCTGACCTACGATCAGGCGGCCCTCGCGGCAGGCGATTCGAGGCGCTTCTTCATCCTGACGGCGACCAAGGCGTCGCTGGCGCTGGCCGGTCTCGTGATCGGCTTCGAAGTCGCCGGGCTTGCCGGGGCACTGATCGCGCAGGGTATCGGCTTTCTGATGGCCTATCCCGTGCTTGTCTGGCTCGCGCGGCGGCAAGGGGCTTGGGATCCGGCGCATGATGCGCTATTCATCGTACTCGGCACGGTGCTCGCCGCAGGCGCGATCTGGGTCAACTGGCCGTCCGTGGCGCCGCTGTTCGCCGAACGCATGTGACACCGTTGTGCACTGACAAGGCACGGCAGCACATCCATCCCTAGCCTTGTGCTGATCGGTCACCTTCCACCTGCCCGAGATCCGTCACAGAATCCGCCCATTCAGGTGAGAGACGGACGAGGACCGCAGAAAAGAGTTCACGGAATGAGTCGCGACACTCCGAATGCATCCGCAGGTGACGACGATATCGCCATCGTCGGACTGGCCGCCCGCCTGCCGGGTGCGGACAGCGTCGATGCATACTGGCGCCTCCTGCGCGAGGGGCGGCGGGCGATCCGCCGCCTCACGCAGGAGGAGTTGCGCGCTGCGGGCGAATCGCAGGCCACGATCGGCCGCAAGGACTATGTCCCCTACGCCGCGCCGCTGGAGCGGTTCGAGCACTTCGACGCGGCCTTCTTCGGGCTTTCGCCCAAGGAGGCGGCGATCATGGACCCGCAGCACCGCCAGTTCCTCGAGACCGCCTGGGAGGCGCTGGAGGTGGCGGGCCACCCGCCCGAGAGCGTCGAGGGGCCGGTGGGCGTCTTCGCCGGCTGCGGGATGGGCAGCTACTTCTATTTCAACGTCTGCTCGCACCCCGAGCTCCTGCGCGACACGGGGATGTTCCTGCTGCGCCACACGGGCAACGACAAGGATTTCCTCTCCACCCGGCTCAGCCACATTCTCGACCTGCGCGGCCCGTCGCTGACGCTGCAGACCGCCTGTTCCACCTCGCTGGTGGCGACGCACTACGCCGCGCAGGCGCTCCTGAACGGCGAATGCGACATGGCGCTTGCGGGGGGCGTGACGATCGAGCTGCCGCAGGGGCGCGGCTATCTCTACAAGGAGGGCGAGATCCTCTCGCCCGACGGCGAATGCCACGCCTTCGACCACCGGGCGCAAGGCACCGTCTTCGGCTCGGGCGCGGGGGTCGTCGTGCTGCGGCGGCTGGCGGACGCGGTGGCCGACGGCGACCATATCTGGGCCGTGATCAAGGGCAGCGCGGTCAACAACGACGGATCGGACAAGGCGGGCTACCTCGCGCCCTCGGTGGGCGGTCAGGCCGAGGCGGTGGCGGACGCGCAGGCCATCGCCGGCATCACCGCCGATACGGTCGATTACGTCGAGTGCCACGGCACCGGCACCTACCTGGGCGATCCCATCGAGGTGGCCGCGCTCACGCAGGCCTTCCGCGAGACGACCGACGCCACCGGCTATTGCCGCATCGGCTCGGTCAAGACGAACATCGGGCATCTGGACACCGCGGCCGGGGTGGCGAGCCTGATCAAGGCATCGCTTGCCCTGCACCACCGGGAAATCCCGCCCAGCCTCGGCTTCGAGGCGCCCAATCCGGCCATCGACTTCGAGAACAGCCCCTTCCG